>NZ_JBECOT010000032.1:0-47872 GCF_040104395.1 Pseudoalteromonas sp. BZA4 | reverse complement strand
ATCTTCCACAAGTTCAAGGTGGCTAAATAACGACATAATTAACAAGTAGATAGTGACAATGTGGGCGTTATTAGATCAGAAAAGAGGCGGATGTTAAAGCCTTTTTACAAAGTGCGATCCCGCCGTGATTTCATCCCATCTTTGAGATATACCACCATGCCCAGGATGACTATCGGCTTTAAATTCACCTGACTGATATATTTTTTATGCCATTTAACAAAAATTTGCCATTGCTCTATCTCTAACTCAAGTTCAGATTCTGATATTAAATAAAGAGAAAACTCATCAGTAAAACCGCTGTCATCATTGAAGTCTGAAACAAACCTGTAATGTCTCCCCTCGATAGATGTTATACCCCCTCTTGGCCCATCATAATATAAATTTTCGACAAGAACTTTACACATTTGCATTCATTAAAAGCCTTTAGATAAATTGAAAGGATTAATAAACAATTCCTATTAATTGCTACTGCCAAAAGAACTAACGACAATATCATTAGGAAATTCAGGTATTTTTATTACGGTAGTCATAGTAGAACGCCTTATTACAACCTAACAACAACCGTTTTACCAATGAAGTCATGTATTGCACGACGCTTTTCATTAAACAGCATGGTTATAAATTCTGACAATGCCCAAACTGTAGCTAATGAATTCAGACCCATAATTAAATAAGTTAAAACTTCAGGTACGCTACCAAGTTGTTGTAACGATATTGAAATAGATAAAAGTAATAGTATCCAAGATGAGTTAATAGCAATATTTACAGATTCTCGGCGCACTGATTGTTTAAGCGTAATATCTGTTTCAGTGTCATGATCAAGGACTTTAACATCCATCACCATCTTGCCAAGTGTTTGCCCATAAAACCCATGCATAAAAACAACATAGCCAATATACTGAATGCCATTAACGGCTTGTAAAACCATGTTTTGGTGAGAGTATTCAACACCAAAGAGTAAGCATTCGATATAAAGTAATGCTGTAAAAATTAAGCCATCAATAATAGCAGCCCAAAAACGAGGCCAAAAAGTAGCATACCTTTTATTCGTTTCTAGCTCTTCAAACTCTGCTTTTATTTTTGGGTCTTTTAGTTTATTTGCAATCTCTAATTCTAACTCTTGTGCTCTTTGTGGGAAGCTTTCTTTATCAATATATTTTTGAGCATCTAAAAGCTCATCCAATGAATAATTTTTATAATTTGGGGTGTAGTCCATGTTTGTTATTCTCCTAAACTGCTTGAAACTAATCAGCTTTTAGCATTCAGCTCTTTTTGGATCTCTTGGATAAAACTCATCGGGCTGTTTAGTGCATAAATCAAATTCACGGGTGTTTTTGTAAGGTAGCTTCATAAAGCCTGCCACACCAACATCGGTAATATTGACTGCGTATTGCATAAGCTTACTCAATAAGCGTTTAAATTCAGGCTCTTTACTGGCATCAAGCAGTCGATAGTAATGATGTATTTTCATCCTATCAGGTAAGGCTTCAAAAATAATACAGCCCGTATGGTGTATTTGGTTTAGCTCAAATACGCACTTTATAACCTTTTTCGGGAGCTGTAGTTGCTCATCAGGGTCTTTACCATCTTCAAAGTAAGAGTGTGGCCTGGTTACGTCTGAGGCTTGTACATCCATTACTTCGTAATCAAGCTCAGGTAAATTCTCAAACTTAAACGCACCTGTGCCATCACGCTCGAGCTGAATCGTTTTACGCGCATCAAACAAGCAACATTTAAAGAGACCTTTTTGTTCGATCCCCTGTGCTAACATCACCGTGTTGTTAATCGCATCGGTAAACGCAGTGCCAAGCGTTTCATCATGCAAAATAAGGGAAGACTCAACAAACAGTGAGTTTTCTTTCCAATGAAAACTAAGGCCCCCTACTACTGGGTATTTTGCTAATCGGCTAATAGAGGCCAAAAATGCTTTTTCGGTGTCGCCGGTATCAAATAAAAACTCTTTGTAGTATCTGTCGAGTTGGGCATCGTTTACATCAAGTAATTGTTGATTATGGTCAGCTTGTCTTAAAAATTGCTTACGTGAGCTATAAACTACTGTGTCTGGGTGTTCATCAAACTCACTAAACCAATAAGGAATATACGGTCGAATGACTTTACGGGGCAGCTCAGGGAGGTAAGCTTTAGCCATTGTAGGCATGTTTCGCATAAAATAATCACCAGCGCCATCTCTAGTTGCCTTATCTTTTGAAAGCATACCGTCGATAACCCGGGCAAGCTCCATAGGTAAATTCAGGCTTGTAGCCGGAATAACTGCCGCACCAAACCGGCATGATTGTGCAGAGGCCAATGCATAAAGGGTTGATGCGACACCTTGCTCATCAAAACGTGGCGATGACTGCCCGCCTGACATTTGCTCATCACCAATAAAATACACATCACCCATACGTGCATTAGTGGTGCTAATATCAGCAGACATAAGATCCATAAAATTGCTGGCAACCGGATTACCTTCAGCATCTATTTGTGCATAAACAGAGCTGCCCCAGTCTACCAATGACAATTTATTGGTTTGTTCATCATAAACGATGTTAGAGGGTTTAATATCGCCATGCACAATTGGCTGAGGGCTTAAGCCATTTTTGTGTTCACGTAAATCTACCAGCACATTACGTAACCTAAGAGCCAGCGCCATGACTTTTGCTGCACTAAAACGCCCTTGTTTGATGGATATTTTCTCTAAGTCTTCACCTAGAGCGCGCTCCATCATTAAAATGCCTTGCTTTTTAATGCGTTCAAAGGCATAAAATTTTGGCACCATCGGATTATTAACTTGCGAGAGCATGTACGCTTCGTCTTCTAAACGGTCACGTACACTTTGTGCAAGGGTTATACGTGAAAACTTAAATACCCAAGGTAAGTCTTCATCATCGACACCGGCAAAAACAAATCCAAACGCACCAGAGCCAATTAATTCAACGTCACTGTAACCAAGCAAAGTAAGCTGTTTAATACAAATGTTAAGCCATTGACGGTGTTTTTTAGCATCATGGTGAGACAGTAAATAAACAGACTGCTCTTCATTTATATAAAAATTGCGGATTTGTTTGGGATTCACTGCATCTCTCAAATTTAAGCGGCTTTTAACCGCTTAATTATTGAATGCTAGGCAGTTAATTACAAGGCTTTTGCTCTTCGATGATCCAGCCTTGATCTTTCATAAGAAGCTCTGATACTGCAAAGGTTAAGCAGCCAAAGATGGCTAACTCTAATAAGGTAAGAATATCAGCGGCAAAACACCAGCCTAAAACCCCTGCAAATAAAAATGGGATTGCTTTTAAATACCAAGCAATTTGTCGGGTTTTACCATATGTGAGTTGATAACTGTGAACTAGCTCACCCTGACACTCTAATGTGATGGTAGAAGAAAACTTCCTGAATAAAGTCACTGAAATTGTTAATTGGCAGGCTTTACCATCAACATTAAACTCATGAACAGATTTCGTTTTAAAGTTACGTGATTCTGCTATTAATTCACCGTCTACTTTCAGTACTTCTTTACCTGAGTAAGCAGAACCCCAGTATTCAATTAAATGTTCACCCAGTTTGAAGTTAGCTTTAATTCCTTTGCTCATTGATACTGTAATGCCATCAGTGTTCATAAAAAATCTCCTTATCATTATGAATTTAAAATACTTTAAAAATAAAAAAACGGCAAGCTAGGCTTACCGTTTTGGTACTTTCAATGGGTAAAGGGTTACCTTATGAAATTAAAGGCGGATACCGCCATCAATTTCAACAACACGACCTGTAAAGAAGTCATTCTCTACAATGTATTGTGCTGTTTGAGCAATTTCATCTGCTTCACCAAAACGACCCACTGGCGTTACTGCCATCATGCGTTGTTTTGCTTCTGGTTTCATCGCATCTGTCATTGCTGTGCGAATAACACCCGGTGCGATTGCACCAACACGGATACCAAAGCGACCTAATTCTTTCGCCCAACCCGTTGTCATCGCAACAACACCGGCTTTAGACGCTGCATAGTTTGTTTGGCCGATGTTACCAGCACGGGCAACACTCGACATATTAACAATAACGCCACCTTTGCCAGACTCAATCATGTGGCTCGCAGCTTCACGACCTGCTAAGAATACACCGGTCAGGTTCACATCAATCACAGATTGAAATTGAGCCAGCGACATTTTATCTACCACTTTGCCCTCTTTTGCTTTGATAAACATACCATCGCGTAAGATACCTGCGTTATTAATTAACACACCGATATGGCCAAAGTCTTTGTTAATAGTGTTAAACGTTGCTACCACGGCGTCTTCGTCAGTCACATTAGCAGCATACGCCATAACTTTTGTGCCATATTTAGCAAGCGCTGATACTGCAGTATCAAGTACGTCTTGTTGCATATCGATAAGAGCGATGTTCGCGCCAAGGGATGCAAATTTCTCGGCCATCGCAAAGCCTAAACCTTGCGCACCACCGGTAATTACGATGTTGTTGTTTTTAATTTCCACAACAATCTCCTACTTCGAGAATAATTTAAAAATAGCGCTAAAATCATCACTACCCGCACCTTGATGCTGAAGCATAGTGTATAGATTCTTCGCCATTGACCCCATTGGGGTAGATGAATTACTTTGCTGAGCCGCTTCCATAGCAAGACCTAAGTCTTTTGCCATTAAATCAACCATAAAGCCCGGTTTATAATCATTACTTGCTGGCGCCGTTTCCATTACACCAGGACATGGGTTATAAAGCTCAAGTGTCCAGTTACGGCCAGAGCTTGCAGTCATGATGTCACTTAACACTTTTGGGTCAAGCCCATTGTTGATGCCCATTTGTAGTGCTTCGCTAGTACCAGCCATTAGAATGCTGAGCAGCATGTTGTTACAGATTTTTGCGACTTGGCCTGCACCAATATCACCAGCATGGAAGATATTTTTACCCATATCCACTAAAGCCAGCTTGGCTTTTTCAAAGTTGCTTTGCTCACCACCGACGATAAAGGTTAAAGTACCCGCTGTTGCACCTGCAACACCACCTGATACCGGCGCATCAACAAAATCAATGCCTTTTTGAGCAAGTTCACTACCCACTTGACGCGCTGATTCTGCATCAATGGTTGAGCAGTCAATCACTAAAGTTTTGCTATCAAGTAAGTTGATAAGGCCTGTTTCGCCTAAATAAAGAGACTTAACGTGTTTGCTTGCTGGTAGCATACTGATAAAAATATCAGCGCCAATGGCACACTCTGCTGCATCGTTTGCAGCAATTGCACCTTTATCGGCAAGCTCACTGACCGCCGCTTTATTTAAGTCAAACACGTGAACTGTATGACCTGCATTGACAAGGTTTGCCGCCATTGGGCCACCCATGTTGCCTAAACCAATAAATCCTATTGTTAATTTAGCCATTTGTTTACCCCTTGGACTTAAGATGACGTTAATGAGTTAAGTGGGTGTGATTTCTCATCCCAGCGTACTGTAAAGAAGCTATCTACAACTGCTTCGTCGATATCGCTAAGCGATTTAAACTGCCAGTTAGGTGCACCGTCTTTGTCGATTAATAGCGCACGAACGCCTTCTTGAAACTCGCCTACTTCGCCACAGCGTACCGACATACCCAGCTCCATTTTGAAGCAATCTGCTAACGTCATCTCTTTTGAATTAGCTAATTGACGTTCAACCAGTGCACAACTAAGCGGACAACCATGCGCTAATGACTTTTGCGCACGGGTAAGCCATTTATCTTCAGTTTCTAAAGCTTGAATGTAGTCAATTTTGCCCTGAAGTGAGTCAAATTCAGCCAGCTTTTGAATAACCGCTAAGTTATCTTTTACATTGCCTTTAGGAACCCGGCCTGAAATATTATCAATCGAGATTAAAATGTTAGTTAGCTTTTCGTGATTTAATGAGGCTGTTTTACCCCATTTTTCAGCGGTGATAGCCGTTAAAATAGCGTCATATTTATCTGCTGTTGCATAGTGATCAGCAAGATTAACAAACAAGGCATCTTCAGCATTGATAGACGCCGCAGTTAACCCTAAGAATAGACCCACTTGCTCAGGCATTTTATGTAAGAAGTAACTGCCACCCACATCAGGGTATAAACCAATGGTTAGCTCAGGCATTGCAATACGCGATGTTTCTGTTACCACTCGGTGACTTGCCCCAGCCATTAAGCCAAGACCGCCACCCATAACAATGCCATTACCCCAAAGTAATATTGGCTTTTCATAGCAGTGAATTAGGTAGTCTAATTTATACTCTAGGGTAAAAAAGTCTTCAATATAATTAGCAGGCTCTGCTGTACTCATTGCTTTATGCAGGCTTACTACATCGCCACCGGCACAAAATGCTTTTTCGCCAGCCCCTTTTAGCACGACCATGGCAATTGCATCATCGTCAGCCCATTTTCTAAGCTGAGGCTCAAGCAATTGGATTATGTCGTAATTTAAGGCATTTAACGACTTAGGCGCATTGAGTGTCGCAATTGCAATGAGGCCGCTCTCGGCCTCTGCAGTTTCAAACACCACAGGCGCATCTTGATGATTTAGTAGTGTTACGTTAGTCATTAGCCATTTACCCAATTTGCTTTACGCTTTTCTAAGAACGCATTCACGCCTTCTTTTTGGTCTTGCGTATCAAACAATTGTACAAATAACTCACGCTCTAATGGCAATGCATGGGCCATAGGTTGTGTGCGACCTTTTTGAATAAGTTCTTTACATGCAGTCACAGCAACTGGGCTTTGCTCAGCTACTTGATTAGCAAGTTTCATTGCCGCCGCTAAACTTTCGCCAGCACCAACAACTTCTTCAACAAGGCCAATTTCACGTGCTTTACCTGCTTTTAGGCGCTCGCCACATAAGATCATGCGTTTTGCCCAACCTTCACCGACAAGCCATGCAAGGTTTTGCGTACCGCCAGCACAAGGCAACAAGCCAACTTTCGCTTCAGGAAGTGCCATTTGAGCTTGCTCTTCAGCAATACGAATATCACAAGCAAGAGCCACTTCA
The DNA here is from genome assembly GCF_040104395.1 of Pseudoalteromonas sp. BZA4. NCBI lineage: Bacteria > Pseudomonadati > Pseudomonadota > Gammaproteobacteria > Alteromonadales > Pseudoalteromonadaceae > Pseudoalteromonas > Pseudoalteromonas sp. BZA4. The sequence goes on along the minus strand of NZ_JBECOT010000032.1, from coordinate 40,878 downwards.
AGACCACCGCCCATGGCATAACCATTAATTGCCGCGATTGATACACCACGGAAATTGGTTAATGCTTCAAATGCATCACCAAACACTTTTGACATAGTGGCAGCAACGCCTTTGTCGCCGCTGGCAAACACGTTTAAATCGGCACCTGCACTAAAGAACTTTTCACCTTGACCTGTAATCACTAATGCATAGACATTTTTGTTAGCATTTAGCTCAGTTACAGTGTCTTTTAATGCAGTTAATGTATCTTGTGTCCAGGTATTCGCTGGCGGGTTATTCATAGTTAAAACCGCTACGTTACCTTCAATATTTAAATCAATCGATGGATTAGACATAGGTTGCTCCTTATAGAATGTCGCCAGCTGACTCAGCTAAGATACGACGTGCGATAATCACACGCATGATTTCGTTTGTGCCTTCAAGAATTTGATGCACACGGACGTCTCTGAAATGACGCTCTAATGGGTATTCTTTGATGTAACCATAACCACCATGAATTTGTAGTGCGTCGTCACATACTTTAAAACCAACATCTGTAGCAAAACGTTTTGCCATCGCGCAGTAAGTGGTTTTTTCGCTGTCACCGGTATCTAGTTTAAATGCGGCTAAGCGCACCATTTGACGAGCGGCAACAAGCTCAGTGTTCATATCGGCAATCTTAAATTGCAGTGCTTGGAAGGCAGCTAATGGCTTACCAAATTGCTCACGTTCTTTTAGGTATTCGCGTGCAGTGTTAAGTGCTGCTTGTGCTGTACCTAATGAACAGGTAGCAATATTAATTCGGCCACCATCTAGGCCTTGCATTGCAAACTTAAAGCCTTCGCCTTCTTGGCCTAGTAAGTTAGCCGCAGGAATTCTGACACCTTCAAAGCTAATTAAACGTGTTGGCTGTGCATTCCAGCCCATTTTTTCTTCAGCTTTACCGTATTCAATACCTGCAGCATCTGCAGGCACAACAAATGCCGAAATACCGGCTGCGCCTTCACCACCAGTGCGCGCCATAACCACAAGTAAATCAGTTTCACCGGCGCCCGAAATAAACATTTTAGAGCCTGAGATCACATACTCATCGCCCTCTTTTACCGCTTTAGTTTTTAGTGATGCTGCATCAGAGCCAGAGCCTGGCTCTGTTAAACAATAAGAAGCAAGTAACTCACCCATTACTAATTGTTCACAGTACTTGGCTTTAACGTCCTCAGTACCAAAGCTTGCAATCATCCAGGTTGCCATATTATGAATGGTCAACATAGCGGTTGTTGCGGTACAACCCATGGCTAGCTGCTCAAAGATAATGCTTGAATCTAGGCGAGATAAACCTAAGCCACCCGCTTCTTCTGGGGTATATAAACCACAAAAGCCAAGCTCACCGGCTGCTTTAATGGTGTCTTTAGGGAAAATGTGTTCTTGGTCCCACTTAGCTGCATGTGGAGCAAGTTCAGACTCTGCAAACTGACGGGCTGTTTCAGCAAACGCTTGCTGATCTTCGGTTAAATTAAAGTCCATAGTAGACCTCTATTTGTTGTCTTATTCTTTAAAGAATTATTGTTGTCGTTTAAATGTGTGTTCTTTGAGCGAGCGTGTGCTCGCTCAGCAGTAAATTAATTACAGCTTATTTAAGGTTGATACTCATGTTAGGACCTGAGGCGATATCATCCTCGAACCAACGTGAAGTAATTGTTTTCGTTTCTGTGTAAAAACGAATACCTTGCTTACCGTAGGTGTGTTGGTCACCGTAGAATGAGCCTTTCCAACCTGTGAAAGAGAAAAACGGTAGTGGCACAGGAATTGGCACGTTGATACCAACTTGACCTACTTCGATTTCATGTTGGAATTTACGTGCAGCAGCGCCGCTTGATGTGAATAACGAAGTACCGTTACCGTAAGGCGAGTTATTGATAAGCTCAATCGCCTCTTCAAGAGTATCTACAAACATACAAGCCAGTACTGGACCAAAGATCTCTTCTTTGTATAAATCCATCTCGGTGGTTACATCAGTAAATAGCGTTGGACCAACCCAGTTACCTTGCTCGTAACCTTCAACAGTAAAGTCAGAGCCATCAATTAAGCACGTTGCACCTTGTTCTTTACCACTTGCGATAAGTGATAAAATACGGTCTTTAGCAGCTTTTGATGTTTGTGGGCCGTAAGCCGCGTTGGTATCATCCCATACACCTGGGCGTACGTTTTCAAAGCCTGCTTTAATTTCGTCAACCCAGTCTTTTGCTTGACCAACAAACACAGCAACCGAAATACCCATACAGCGCTGACCCGCAGCACCTACAGACGCACCTACTAGGTTGTTGACAACATGCGATTTACTTGCATCAGGCATAATAACCATGTGGTTTTTTGCACCTACACAAGCTTGCACGCGTTTAAGGTTTGCTGTGCCTTTTGAATAAATGTATTCACCTACACCACACGAACCAACAAATGAAATTGCACGTACTGCTGGGTCTTCTAATAAACGGTCAACTTGTGGTTTTGTACCATGAACAACTTGTAACACCCCTTTTGGTGCACCCGCTTCAACAAATAGTTCAGCTAAACGCATTGGTGTTAGTGGATCTTGCTCTGATGGTTTCAGAATAAAGGTGTTACCACACACAATTGCCAGTGGGAACATCCATAATGGGATCATCGCTGGGAAGTTAAATGGCGTAATACCCGCACATACACCCAGTGGCTGCATGTAAGAGTAAGTATCGATTTTACGCGCTACGTTTTCCATTGTTTCACCCATCATCAGTGATGGTGCATTGGCTGCTTGCTCAACAACTTCAATACCACGCCAAACATCGCCTTTGGCGTCTTCAAATGTTTTACCCAGCTCATGACAAATAATCGTCGCAAGCTCATCATGGTTTTCTTTTAGTAGTGCAGCGTATTTCATCATAATGCGCGCACGCTCAGAAATTGGCACTTCTTTCCATGTTTTAAATGTTTCTTTTGCAGAGGCAATGGCTGCATCCATTTCAGCTTCCGTTGCACATGGAACTTGAGCTAACACTTCTTGGTTTGCAGGATTGATCACATCAATCAGCTGCGATGAACTTGATTGGGTAAATTCGCCGTTAATAAATAAAGGTACTTGGTGCATGAGGCACTCCTCCCCAGTGGGTATAAAGAGGCCGCAACATGATAGTTTTTAAAATACGTTGCGGCTGTGAGAGATTAAAATTCTAAAGCGATTAAATAGCTTCAACTGCCATAGCAACAGCTTCACCACCACCGATACACAGTGAGGCAACACCTTTGCTAAGACCACGATTCTTTAATGCATGAATTAAGGTAACTAAGATGCGCGCGCCGCTTGCACCAATTGGGTGACCAAGTGCACAGGCACCGCCGTTTACGTTTACTTTGCTTTCATCAAGTTTTAACTCGTTAATTGCAAGCATAGTCACCATGGCAAACGCTTCGTTGATTTCCCATAAATCAACATCATTCACAGACCAACCGGCTTTTTCTAAAAGCGATTGCATTGCGCCAACCGGTGCTAAAGTAAATTCGCTCGGGGCTTGAGAGTGTGTGCTGTGAGCAACGATACGACAAAGTGGTGTTAAACCTTGTGCTTTAGCATCTGATTCACGCATTAACACAAGCGCTGCTGCACCATCAGAAATTGATGACGAGTTTGCAGCTGTAATCGTGCCGTCTTTTTTGAATGCAGGACGTAAACCTGGGATTTTATCAGGACGTGCATTGCCTGGTTGCTCATCAATCGCAACGGTCACATCACCTTTGCGTGTAGAAATAGTGTGCGCGGCAATCTCGTTTGCAAATGCGCCTGTTTCAATCGCACTATTTGCTTTAGTCAGAGAGCTAAGTGCAAAGTTATCCATTTGTTCACGACCAATTGAATACTGATCGGCAGTGTCTTGTGCAAAACAACCCATTGCTTTATTGTCGTAAGCATCTTCAAGACCATCACACATCATGTGATCTTTTACTTCGCCATGACCCATACGCATACCTGAACGTGCATTTGGTAACATATAAGGGGCATTACTCATGCTTTCCATGCCACCAGCAACCGCTGAGTTGATAGAGCCTGATTTAATTAAGTCATGGGCAAACATTGCAGCCTTTAAGCCAGAGCCACATACCTTGTTGATTGTTGTAGCGCCAGTACCTTGATTAAGACCCGCTTTTAACATTGCTTGGCGTGCAGGTGCTTGACCAAGACCAGCTGGTAATACACAGCCCATGATCACTTCGTCAATCTTATCGGCAGATAAACCGGCTTGCTCTAAGCTACTTTTAATAGCTGTAGCACCTAAATCAGTTGCGTGTGCACCACTTAGTGCGCCCATAAAACCACCCATAGGGGTACGTTTTGCGGCAACAATAACAACGGCTTCAGTAGTCATAATTGGCTCCATGTAAGTGGTTATCATCATGTGTTCAAATCATGTGTAACCAAACAGTTAATTTGTTATAGTTTAATTTCGATTTAATTCAGCATACATAATATTTACGTTTACGCCAACGTAAATCTAAAATCAACATTTTTGCGGCCGGCAAAACTGTAAACTTATCTGTATTTTGTTGTATTAAAAATCAAACATCTGCTTACAAGGCTAGATAAATAAAGCTTTTCAACAAATCCAACCAGTTATCTTTATAAGTCTAAAGTATAACTCCCAAATCACCCTTTACCTTTACGTAAACTTCACTTATATTGGTGTTATTCGAATGAGGTAAATAAATCATGAAACAAGACAATCAAACAAACTTTGAAAGCGCAGCAGTTGAACCTGCGAGCAATGAGCAAACGTTTAGTATCAGCGAACTAGCAAAAGAATTTGATATAACCACCCGCTCTATCCGCTTTTATGAAGACCAAGGTCTGATCTCACCAGATCGCAATGGTCAAACCCGTATTTATTCAAAACGCGACAAAGTAAGACTAAAACTTATTCTACGCGGTAAACGCTTAGGTTTTACCTTGGCTGAAACGGGTCGTTTGTTTGAACTGTACGATGCAGATAAATCGAGCGCTAAGCAGCTAGTGACTATGCTTGACCTTATCGCAGAGAAAAAAGCGGACCTGAGCCAACAAATGGACGACATTAAAGTTGTACTAATGGAATTGGTGACTGCAGAACGCCGCTGTCGTGAAACCCTTAATAATTTAGACGAATAACCTGACAACAATCTCGTCAACAGACTCTCACAGGAACACACATTATGAGCACTATTTCACTTTATAAAGAAATGAACTTCGGACTTGGCGAAACAGCAGACATGATCCGCGATCACGTAAATAGCTTTGCGAGCCAAGAAATTGCCCCACTTGCGGAACAAACAGATGTAGAAAATGCCTTCCCTAATCAACTTTGGCCACAACTTGGCGAAATGGGTTTATTAGGTATGACAGTGCCTGAAGAATTTGGCGGTGCTGGCCTTGGCTACCTTGAACATGTTATTGCAATGGAAGAAATTAGCCGTGCAAGTGCATCGATTGGTTTAAGTTATGGTGCTCATTCAAACCTTTGTGTTAACCAAATTAACCGTAATGGGTCACAGGCTCAAAAAGAAAAATACCTACCTAAACTTATCAGCGGTGAGCACATTGGTGCCCTTGCGATGAGTGAGCCAAATGCGGGTTCTGACGTTGTATCAATGAAATTAAAAGCTGAGAAAAAAGGCGATGTATTTGTACTTAACGGTAACAAAATGTGGATCACCAATGGTCCAGATGCCGATACCTTTGTTATCTATGCAAAAACAGATTTAAATGCAGGCCCAAAAGGGATCACAGCCTTCATCGTTGAACGTAACACGCCAGGGTTTTCTACTGCACAAAAGCTAGACAAACTTGGTATGCGTGGCTCTAACACCTGTGAATTAGTGTTCGAGAACTGCGAAGTACCAGCAGAAAACATTCTAGGTAACTTAAACGAAGGCGTAAAAGTACTTATGAGTGGCCTAGATTATGAGCGTGTTGTTTTAGCTGCAGGCCCGCTTGGCATTATGCAAGCATGTATGGACATTGTGGTTCCTTATATTCATGAGCGTAAACAATTTGATAGCCCAATTGGTCAGTTCCAACTTATTCAAGGCAAAATTGCTGACATGTATACGCAAATGAATGCAGCTCGTTCATACGTTTACACGGTAGCTCGTGCATGTGATCGCGGCGAAACAACGCGTAAAGATGCCGCTGGCGCTATTTTATATGCGGCAGAGCTGGCGACTAAAATGGCCCTTGATTCTATCCAAATCTTAGGTGGTAATGGCTATATCAACGAATACGCGACTGGTCGTTTATTACGTGATGCAAAACTATATGAAATTGGCGCAGGTACTTCAGAAATCCGCCGCATGCTAATTGGTCGCGAATTATTCACTGAAAGCCGATAGGACCTTGTTATGACGATTTTAAAATCGAGTGTAAATCCACACGATCCGCAATTTTTGCAAAATCACGACAACATGGCAGCGCTCGTAAGTGATTTACGTGAAAAAGTAGCTGATATCCGTTTAGGTGGTGGCCCAGCCCTGATTGAACGCCACCAAGGTCGTGGTAAGTTGTTTGTTCGTGACCGTATTGAAACGCTACTTGATGAAGGCTCGCCATTTTTAGAGATTTCTCAATTTGCTGCCTTTGGTGTGTACGAACAAGCTATTCCTTGTGCTGGTGTTGTTGCTGGTATTGGTCGTGTGAAAGGCGTTGAATGTATGATCATCGCCAATGATGCAACTGTAAAAGGCGGTACATACTTTCCACTAACGGTGAAAAAACACTTGCGTGCCCAAGATATCGCAGAGCGTTGTCATTTACCGTGTATTTATTTAGTTGATTCAGGCGGTGCAAACCTGCCTGAACAAGATGATGTATTTCCAGATAAATTACACTTTGGCCGTATTTTCTATAATCAGGCTCGTATGTCTGGAAAAGGCATTCCACAAATTGCAGTCGTAATGGGTTTATGTACCGCAGGTGGTGCTTATGTACCAGCAATGGCTGATGAAAGTATTATTGTAAAAGAGCAAGGCACAATTTTCTTAGCTGGTCCGCCTCTGGTTAAAGCGGCTACAGGTGAAGAAGTGAGTGCTGAAGAGCTCGGTGGTGCTGATGTTCACTGTAAAACATCAGGTGTTGCCGACCACTATGCTGAAAACGATGCCCATGCACTTTCTATCGCGCGCCAATGTATTGAACGAATTAACTATCAGCGCCCTACTGCACCGTTACTTGATGATGTTAAACCGCCGCGTTACGACATTAACGAAATTTACGGCATTGTGGGTACCGACCTTAAAAAACCATTTGATGTACGCGAAGTAATTGCCCGTGTTGTTGATGATTCATCATTTGATGAATTTAAACGATACTTTGGCGAAACACTAGTAACCGGCTTTGCAACAATCTTTGGTCACCCTGTCGGTATTGTTGCCAACAACGGCATTTTATTCAGTGAATCAGCGCAAAAAGGCGCGCACTTCATACAACTATGTGCACAACGCAAAATTCCTTTAGTGTTTTTACAAAACATTACTGGCTTTATGGTTGGTAAAAAGTACGAAGCCGAAGGGATCGCCAAACATGGGGCGAAAATGGTAACCGCTGTGTCATGTGCTGATGTGCCAAAATTTACTGTGTTAATTGGTGGCTCGTATGGTGCAGGTAACTACGGTATGTGTGGCCGCGCGTTTGAACCTACCATGATGTGGATGTGGCCAAATGCTCGTATCTCTGTAATGGGGGGTGAACAAGCGGCTGGCGTTCTTGCACAAGTTAAACAAGATGGTTTAGCCCGTAAAGGCGAAAGCATGACTGATGAGCAAGTCAGTGAGTTTAAAAAGCCAATTATCGAGCAATACGAAAAACAAGGTCATCCATATTACGCCAGTGCCCGCCTTTGGGATGATGGCATTATCGATCCTGCTGATACCCGCAATGTATTAGGGCTTGCCTTAAGTGCAGCTAAAAATGCACCAGAGCGCGATTCGCAGTTCGGCGTATTTAGAATGTAATGGAGGCCTTATGTCAGTAACACTCGAAATAACAAAATCAAATGTGGCTGTACTGGTACTAAGTCGCCCTGAAAAACACAATGCATTTAACGAAGAAGTCATCAGTGAACTGATCCGTTTAATTGAACACGCAAACAGCTGTGATGTGCGCGCACTGGTTTTAAAAACCGAAGGTAAGCACTTCTCTGCAGGCGCTGATTTAAACTGGATGAAGTCGATGGCTGGCAATGACTTTGCAGAAAACTTAGCGGATTCTATGCAGCTAGCAAAGCTTATGAAAGTCCTTGCTACAAGCCCTCACCCTACAATTTGTGCCGTACAAGGTGCTGCATTTGGCGGTGCGTTAGGCTTGATTGCGTGTTGTGATATCGCAATTTGCCAAGACGATGCACAATTTTGCTTAAGTGAAGTAAAGCTTGGTCTTATTCCTGCGGTTATCAGCCCTTATGTTATTAAAGCTATTGGTGAGCGCGCTGCACGTCGTTATTTTTTAACGGCAGAGATTTTTGACGCGCATACAGCTAAGCAACTGGGGTTAATTCACCAGATCACAGGCGATTTACAAACAGCGCTCGATAAACACTTACAAAACCTTGTCAACAATGGCCCTATTGCTGTTAAAGCAGCGAAGCAGCTAATCAATGATGTCGCTGGCAACGTAATAGATGATGCACTGATTGAGTTAACCGCTGAGCGCATTGCTCGCATTCGTGTATCTGAAGAAGGCCAAGAAGGCCTAACTGCATTTTTTGAAAAACGTGCCCCTAACTGGCAGAAATAGGAACCATTATGACAACAAAATCATTGAAAAAAATTCTCGTTGCCAACCGTGGTGAAATTGCCTGCCGAGTTATGCGTACAGCAAAGCAAATGGGCTTAACAACGGTTGCAGTGTACTCAGATGCTGATAAACAAGCTCAGCACGTAAAGCTTGCTGATGAGGCGTATCATATTGGTCCTGCGCCAAGTAAAGACTCATACTTAGTGGCAGACAAAATCATCGATGTTGCAAAACAAGCTGGTGTTGATTGTATCCACCCTGGCTATGGTTTTTTATCAGAGAACTGTGACTTTGCGCTCGCGTGTGAGAAAAATGATATCGCCTTTATTGGCCCGCCAGCATCAAGTATTGAAGCCATGGGCTCAAAAACCCGCGCTAAAGAAATTATGCACCAAGCAAATGTACCTTTAGTGCCTGGTTACTATGGTGACAACCAAGATACTGAGTTTTTACAAGCCGAAGCTGAAAAAATTGGTTACCCGGTACTGATTAAAGCAGCTTTTGGTGGCGGTGGTAAAGGTATGCGAGTTGTCGAACACGCAAAAGATTTTATCAGTGCACTTGAAGGCGCAAAACGTGAAGCAAAAGCCGGTTTTGGTAACGATTTAGTGCTGTTAGAGCGCTATGTCACTAAACCTCGCCATGTTGAAGTACAAGTTTTTGCCGATAGCCATGGTAACTGTGTGTACTTAGGTGATCGAGACTGCTCTTTGCAGCGTCGTCACCAAAAAGTAATTGAAGAAGCCCCTGCTCCAGGTTTATCTGATGAACTTCGTAAAGAAATGGGTGAAGCAGCAGTACGTTGTGCCCAAGCGATTAACTATCGCGGTGCAGGTACGGTTGAGTTTTTATTATGCGGTGATGAATTCTTCTTCATGGAAATGAACACACGTTTACAAGTAGAGCACCCAGTAACAGAAATGGTAACCGGTGTTGATTTAGTGAATTGGCAAATCAACATTGCTGCAGGTGAAGCATTACCACTTAGCCAATCAGATATTCAGCTACAAGGTCACAGCTTTGAAGCGCGTATTTATGCAGAAGATCCAAGTAATGACTTTATTCCGTGTTCTGGCCACATTGACGCCCTATTCACACCGAACGAATCTGAATTTGTACGTATAGATACAGGGATTGCAGCGGGTGATGAAATTAGCCCGTTCTACGACCCTATGATTGCTAAATTAATTGTGCATGACGATAACCGTGAGGCAGCGCTTGGGCGTTTATCAAAAGCACTAGAGCAATTCCACCTTGCAGGTTTTAGCTGTAACGTTAATTTCTTACATAATCTTGCTAACCACCCTACTTTTCAAGCAGGTGCACCCGATACGCACTTTATTGAAGACCAAGGTGAGCGCCTTGTTGCTAAAAGTGAGCAACAGTCTGTTATTGCAACTGTTGTGGCAGCCTATGCGTATGCACATCAATTAAAAGGTGAAAGCAGTAGCCCATGGCAACAATTAACAGGCTTTATGCTAAACAGTGACGCTAAGACAACGATTCCGTTTGTTGATTTAAACGTTCATGCTATTAAGACCTCAGATGGCTTTAAAATCAGCCTAGATGGAGTTGACTATACAAGCTCAGGCAAGGTTGAAAATGGCCTTGCAAACCTAGTCGTTAATGGCGAAAAAGTTGTGGCTCATATTAATCAAACAGACTCTCACATCACAGTGATGTACAAAGCACAGCAAACGGTGCTAGAGCTAATTGATAAACACTATATTAGTGAACACGAAAGTGATGCACTACCACTTGCTGCACCACTCAATGGTACTGTTGTTAAGCATTTAGTTGAAGTGGGTAGTACTGTCGCTAAAGGTGACGCTGTTGTCATCATAGAAGCGATGAAAATGGAATATACTCTTAATGCCCCGCATGATGGTGTATTAACCAGCTATTGCTTTGCTGAAGGTGAACTGGTGAGTCACGGTGATATGCTCGCGATTGTTGAAGAGCCGGAGGCGTAATGGCACAGTTTCCTGATTTTGTTCGCATTGTAGAAGTTGGCGCCAGAGACGGCTTGCAAAATGAAGCTGCCGTTAGCACTCAAGATAAAGTCGCTCTTATCAACGCCCTTGCAGATGCTGGGCTTAAAGATATTGAAGCAGGCGCCTTTGTGTCACCTAAATGGGTGCCACAAATGGCTGACTCAAGCGATGTAATTAGCGCGTTAAATTTGCCTAATGTTAACTTAAGTGCCCTCACCCCGAATTTACGGGGTGCAGAGGCGGCAAAACAAGTCGGCATACAAGAATTTGCAATCTTTACAGCAGCAAGTGAAGCGTTTTGTCAAAAGAACATTAACTGCTCTATTGATGAAAGTATTGATCGCTTTAAAGATGTCATGGATTTTGCCAAAGCGAATAACATTCGTGTTAGAGGTTATGTTAGCTGTGTGATGGGTTGTCCATATCAAGGTGATGTCGACTACAATGATGTATTAAAAGTATCACAGCGATTATTAGAGCTTGGTTGTTACGAAATTAGCCTTGGCGACACCATTGGTGTAGGTACGGCGAAAAAAGTTGATGAGTTATTAGATTTACTCTTGCAACATATTGATAAATCAAAACTCGCTGTACATTTTCACGACACCTACGGACAAGCGCTCACAAATATTTACACCGCCCTAACACGCGGTATAGCAACGGTTGATAGTGCTGTTGCAGGCCTTGGTGGTTGCCCTTATGCCAAAGGTGCGTCAGGAAATGTTGCCACTGAAGATGTAGTTTACTTACTACAAGGGCTTGGCATAGAGCATGGAATTGATTTAGAAAGACTGGCGAAAGCTGGTTGGGCTATTTGCAGTGCATTAAATAAACAACCTGTCAGCAAGGTATCACTTGCTCTAAAGAACACTCAGAATAATTAAGGAGTAGGCTCATGGCCGGTTTCGATAAAGTGGTTTCAAGTTATGAAGCTGCAATGGAAGGTTTAAAAGATGGCGATACTGTTATCGCTGGTGGCTTTGGCTTGTGTGGTATTCCTGAGGGACTTATCAGTGAAATTAAGCGTAAACAAACTAAAAATCTAACCGTTGTTTCGAACAACTGCGGTGTAGATGATTTTGGTTTAGGGGTTTTACTTCACGATAAGCAAATTAAAAAAATCATCGCTTCTTATGTGGGTGAAAATGCGCTTTTCGAAAAACAACTACTCGATGGCGAAATTGATGTTGTTTTAACACCACAAGGGACACTCGCTGAGAAGATGCGTGCTGGTGGTGCGGGTATTCCTGCGTTTTATACTGCTACAGGTTACGGTACTCCGGTTGCCGAAGGTAAAGAAGTCAAAGAATTTGATGGTCGCCCGTATATCTTAGAAGAGTCAATTACAGGCGAGTTTGCCATTGTTAAAGCATGGAAAGCTGACCGCTACGGAAATCTTGTATTTCGCCACACAGCAATGAACTTCAACCCGATGGCCGCAACAGCAGGTAAAATTACTGTTGCTGAAGTAGAAGAGATTGTTGAGCCAGGTGAACTTGAGCCAAGCCAAATTCATACCCCAGGTATTTATGTTAATCGCGTGATCAAAGGCGACTTTGAAAAACGCATTGAACGTGTAACAACTCGCGATTAAGGAGCAATAAAATGGCATTATCACGTGAACAAGTTGCAATGCGTGTTGCACAAGAACTACAAGATGGCTATTACGTAAATCTAGGTATTGGTATCCCTACTCTGGTTGCTAACTATGTACCTGACGGTATAGAGGTTATGTTGCAGTCTGAAAATGGCTTATTAGGTATGGGTGCGTACCCAACCAAAGACCAAGTTGATGCAGATATGATCAACGCGGGTAAAGAAACCGTGACAGCAGCCACAGGTGCAGCAATATTTAATAGTGCAGATAGTTTTGCCATGATACGGGGTGGTCATGTAGACTTAACAGTATTAGGTGCATTTGAAGTTGACCAGAACGGTAACATCGCATCGTGGATGATCCCAAAAAAGCTAATTAAAGGCATGGGTGGCGCGATGGACCTCGTTGCTGGCGCGAAGAATATTATTGTTACGATGACTCATGCAAGCAAGCATGGCGACTCTAAGTTATTAGAAAGTTGCACTTTACCGCTAACTGGGGTTAACTGTGTAAAGAAAATCGTAACTGATTTAGCCGTACTAGAAGTTAAAGACGGCGCATTTCATCTAATCGAACGCGCTCCAGGCGTGTCGGTAGATGAAATTATTAGCAAAACGGCAGGCAAATTGCTTGTTGAAGGTGATGTTCCAGAGATGGTTTTTTAAGCCACTCACATCCCATGTACCGACCTCATTCCCAGTGCCAATGGCGCTGAGTTACCCAAAATCCCTCGCAAGAGGGATTTTTTTTATCTAAAGTTAGCCCTTCGCCGCACCATTTTGTCACATAAATAGTATAAAATGCCCTGCTTTAGTGAATTGGCAGTATCTAATACTGAGACTATGACGAAATAGCTAAAACTGCTAAGATCACTTTTTTACTAAACATTTGCCTAAACATAGATTAAACGAGCGATTCAAGATTGTTTTTTATACAATATGGCAAGAGTTAGCTATATTCATTCTTTACTCTCTATTTTTTTACATTTTGGGATAATAATTGCTTAGCAGTTAATTAACTAACAAGCGCTATTGAGACTTACTGAAATTAACTATGCAAACACCTATTCGTGGCTTACGCTCATTTTGTTTTGCTGCACGCACCCTTAGCTTTAAAGATGCTGCAAACCAACTTTACCTTACGCCGTCTGCCGTAAGCCATCAGATTAAACAATTAGAAGAACAATTGGGTATTGAACTTTTTGAACGTCAAACCCGCTCTATCCGCCTAACTGCTGCGGGGAAGAATTTTTATGACTCTGTATCACCGCTGATCAAAGCGCTAGAAAAAACCATCAATGAGTTTAGTCAGTTACAAGAAAACGTAACCATCAGTATTACGCTACCTGAGTTTTTTGCCAGTGAGCTTTTAATGCCAAAACTGAGCGAATGGACCAGTGAGCACCCAAATACAAACTTACAGCTTAATACCTTAAAAACGCGTAAAGAGCTGACTAAGCAAAGCGATTTGTCGATTGTATTGTCTTCATCTAAACCGCACGAAGGCGTTGTACATGAGCTATTTTCGCTATCGTATACACCAGCTTGCAATAAAGAAAACTGGCAAGCATGGCAAGAAAACCCGTTTCAGGCATTAAATGAAGTACCTCTTATACTTCATAAAGCGCGTCCTTGGGCTTGGCACCAATGGGCAGAGCATGCTGGTATTGAAGACTTTGCACCAAAGCAAATTATTCAAGTTGATAGTATGTTTGGTGTGGCACGTGCCGCACAACAGGGTATGGGTATTGCCCTAATCCCCTTACCTATCAGTCAGACTTGGTTTGATGAGCAGTGGTTATTTAATTTCACCGATATGCCATTAAAAACAAAAGATAAATATTACTTAGTGCAACACGATCCTAGTGAAACTAATGCACAATTAGAGCTATTTATAAAATGGATGATTGATACTTTTAAACATCTAAAATAATAGATAAATGACCCTCAATTTTTTGAGGGTCTTTTATTGCTAATTTAACTTTTCGACTTGGTTACTAAAATACTCACTTTGTTTTCATCAATTTCAAAAGAAGCCTGTTTACCATATTCCACAATAAAAGAAGGTGTAAAATAGCTGCCAGCGAGTGTGATTGATGTTTCTACAGCTGCCGTATTATTTTGTTGTGGTATAACTGTAACTTCATAGCTAAACCCCTCACCTATAGAGATAGCCGCAGCTTGTTTTTCTTCCACCAGCATTACTGGCGATGCTAGTAGCTCATTCGCTTTATAAACAGATGTTTCAACTTGAAAACGATCAGCTGCGAAACAACTTGTTGAAGCTAGTAATACCCCTGCTACTAAACCTAACTGTTTGTTCATATTTATTTCCTTATCTCATTTATAGGGTTTATCCGTAATTAATATCAGTTAGTACGTTTATTTGATACACAGAAATTTCTGAATGTTAACTATCTCAATCAAAGCTCTCGATAATAAACATCAATGGTATGTGATATAGCTTCATAGCGATTGTTTTTATGAAGGAAGCATGCTTTACGTAGTTCCTTCTCTTCGTAGTTTTTACCTGCTACTACGACTTGATCTAAAGTTTGTGAACTTGCACAGAATTGCTGTTTTGAAATTGTTTCTATTTTAACTGATTCAGCTTTTGAGCGCGGTAATGAACTAGGCTTAGGATTTTGCTTCATGCCTTCAAGTAACTGAGCTTTAGTAACAGGAACAGTATCTGACCCTATGCCTGGAATATGCAATGTTTGTCTAATGGTATAGTTTTTACTTAATAATGGTGCAAACAAAGATACATCATTGCTCAAATAAGCCTGCTCAAAATTAAGATAAACGGCCACTTTATCTTCAGCAGCATTGGCAATAACAGGCACTAAAAGTAACAACGCAAATATCATTTTCATGGTTATACGCTTATCCTGAATAAATTAAGTCATAAACTATACATACCATCATAAAGTACCGATTTTATTTTTAATTAACAATAATTTGTTTGTTCTGCGTACTCTGCTACTTTATTTTTCTTTATAGTAAACATTAGCTATTTAAACCCCGCGTCTACTTTATCGGGGTCAGATCACAGATCTGACGGCTGACGGCTGACGGCTGACGGCTGACGGCTGACGGCTGACGGCTGACGGCTGACGGCTTTAAGACTAACTCATTACATTAGACTAAAGTCTATAGGTTAAATTTCTTCATCTATTAGGTCATTTTTTATCGTTTGTTGAATTTGCGCAGTTCAATTAAAGTTCATTTGTCGGCGAATGATACCGATTCAAATAGAGGAAAAGATTATGTTTAGTACACTTATGAAACGCGTTGCACTTAGCTCTTTGTTAACTTGTTCAGCTATGGCAGTGGCTGATCAGAGTGACTACAAATTAATGGTAATTGACCAATCTATCACTGCTGATGTTGCAGAGAACCGTCAATACGAACAAGCATTTAATGACTGTGCTTTGAGTGTTAAAGAGAAAAAATTCTCTCAAGCTGAAACATTATGCTCAAAAGCAATTAGCTTACTAAGTACGAGTAAAGTACCTAGCTATAAACGTCGCGAACTAACGTCATTTACGTTAAGTAACCGTGGTGTTGCACGCATCATGTCTGAAAACGACACTGCTGCATTGTCAGACTTTTATGAAGCAGTACAAATTTCAGGTAACGAGTTAGTTGAGCACAACTTAACGCGTGCGAAAAAGAACTTAGCTTTATAAGTTCTCACAGGATTGTGTTGTCTCAAAACCCAGCTTAGGCTGGGTTTTGTCGTTTAGGTGTTTAGTTTTTTAGCCTTCCGCTTTTATCAATAAATCAAGCTCTTTTAGCAATAGGCTCTCTACTGTCTGTTTATCCATTTTAGCCAATTGCTCTAAGCTGTAATTTTTGCCAATTTCTTTAGCTAAAATAAAACCTAGGTAATAACCTCTTCGGTATGGCAGCTTTGTCTCGTCCTTTGCGAAGTTGAAAAATGAAGAATATATTTCAGGTTTTTTCGAATAAAACTTTTTCTTGAGGTCAACGAGAGAATCGAGCTGCCTTGAGCGAATCTTTTTTACCAGATTGCTAGGTATGTTTAGCATCAATTCATCATCACTGGCTGACGGAGTTAATTTATATGAAACGTAAGTAGCTAATCCCTCAGTCCAAATAGAGCACCATAACTCATCCTTACATTGAAATAATTTTTCATGATAAACATGAAATAACTCGTGATGAAAGAATGGCGTATCGTTCTTCCAGGTATGATATTCGGCCATAAGGTCTACACCAAACATTAAGTAAGACTTACCATTTAACTCTCGCGTTGCCCCATTGAACCTTCCTAACGAGTGAAGTATGTAAATGGGGGTTTCAGATTTGAAATCAGGGAAAGTAGCAATAAATGATTCCATACTGCTATTTAAATCTTTAGATAAACGCCTATTTTTTGATAAATAGAGTTCTTCTATTTCACTGAAACCCTCAATAGCTTTAACAAAGCTTTTATCACTATAAAAAGGCGCAAATTGAGAGGTGACATGTTGAGAAAACTGCTCTGCTCTATTTTCTGCAGTCAACGTCTTGCTTGACTGATATAAAGTATAAAAATCATCAGCGAGATTAATGACTTCGAAATCAGCTGACTGGTTGTTAGCATGCGTTTTAAATGAAAGCACTCCAGATATGAGACTGGCGAGTAAAAGAAATTTAGATAATTTTTGCATAATTATAGTTAGAAATATTTGTTAGGTGAGTAGTCTATTGTGACGATATCTCAATACTCGAGGAAATATAACCGTTAATAATCTCGATTTGAGAAGGCAGACCATAGATAGGCTCTGAAACAGCCTGAATTGGAAAGTTTAGTTTTGGTAAATCAATTGTATTGGGTGTTGATATGCCAAACCAAAAGCCAACTGGTTCATCATCAACAAACATACATGGTTGTGTATACTCAACTCCAACTAAGCCAGCATTAATGTAACCCAAGAATTTATTGCCAATAGCATCAGTAAACTGTGATTTTACAAGTAACTGATTATTTGGGTTTAATATATCAGCTTCAGATGCTGGTGTTACAATCGTTTCATCAACAGAATAGTCCTTACAGTACTTAAAAAGCCAAACAGCATGTTCATTAATATCTTGAACAGTAATCTCCCAAATAAATTTATCCATGCCTTTCCTTGAGTTGTTTCGCCAACTTAATTAGCTTTAACGGTAGGTTAAAATGAGTGCAAAGCAAACAGAATTCAAATTTTCTAATTTTGTCGGTCTTTAGAAAAAGAGCCTTTTATTCAACTTCAATCCAAGTCGGTTTATCTCTGGGTAGTAAACCAAATTTTTTAGCTATGAGAACAATATCACCTGAACAATTCGACAGAATATTACTTAAAAGACAATTTTTAACAAAGTTACTTACCTTTTGCTACTGTCCTAACAGTACGGCCGCGTCCCTTAAGCCCAAATAACATTTGTACATGACGTGACGCCATTAAATTATCAGCACTCAGCTAAGCTAATTTCACTTTTTAATACAGGAATAAAACAACTTCACCTCCTCTACACCACAGTAAAACCCTGAATCCTGAGTAATTACTCTATAGATTAAATTTCTTCATCTATCAGTTTTAATTTAATCGTTTGTTTAGCTTATAGGAATATTTTAAAGTTCACTCGTTGGCAAGAAACACCAACTTATTCAGAGGAAAACTATCATGTTAAAAACACTTGTAAAAACTATTGCACTTAGCTCTTTATTAACTTGCTCAGCGATGGCAGTAGCCGATCAAGCTGATTATAAACTGATGGTTATTGAGCAAGCTCAAACTAACGATAATGCAACAAGCCAATACGAAACTGCCTTCAACCGCTGTGCATTAAGCGTTAAAGAAAAGAATTTTTCAGAAGCGGAAAGCCTGTGTACACAAGCAATTTCTCTTCTAAGCACAAGTAAAGTACCAGGTTACAAACGCCGCGAATTAACATCATTTGCACTTAGTAACCGTGGTGTTGCACGCATCATGTCTGAAAACGATACTGCTGCTCTTTCTGACTTTTATGAAGCAGTGCAAATTTCTAAAAACGAACTTGTTAACCACAACTTAAGCCGCGCAAAGCAAAACCTAGCGCTGTAAAAGTTACCCCAACCAAATTGTTGTCGAAAGCCCGGTTCTTGTGTGTTCTGACCGGGCTTTTTTTCGTCTAAAATATCTGCGTTATAGAATACTTTTCTTCACCTTATGGGTGCGATTATATCGTTTGTCAGTTTTCACCCCTGTTTTCTAACTTTATAGAGTAAGCACAACGCTTACGCTAACAAGGAGAAAACAATGTTTAAATTAAATCTCGCGAAACAGGAATTAAAATTGTGGTAATAAGTCATCAGGCTAAAAGAAAACCAGCCATGTCGGCTGGTTTTCTTACATCAGTTACCTTTTAAGATTTATCTCTTGGCACAAAATCAAGCACAGTAGCATTAATGCAGTACCTGTCTTTACCTCTTGGCCCTTCACCAGGGAACAAATGACCTAAATGAATACCCGAGCTTTTTGATTTAAGCTCAATACGTTGCATGCCATAACTGTTGTCTTCATGCATAGTTACACTGTCTTTCACAGGATGAGTAAAAGAAAGCCAGCCAGTGCCTGAGTTAAATCTATCTCGGGTGTCAAAAAGCGGCGCTCCACTTAGCTTATCAATAAAAATACCGTCTGGTGTATTTTTAAAGATATCGTATTGCTTACAAAATGGGCTGTCTGTTCTTGCATGAAACGCCACTCTAAAGGCTTCACTGTCACCTAGTTTAAATGCGCCTAAGGCTTTGTAAAACTCACCTTTGCTAACATAGCCTTGGCGACCATAAACCTCTTCGCCATTTTCTATAAATAATAACGTGGGCGTTGCCCAAGTCGGCGTTTTAATCGTTAAGCCATCAAGTTGATCAGCATGACGGAATGTCATAGGTATCGAGCCCATGTACTGATTAGCCACCTCTTTTTTAAACTTTTCACAGTATGGGCAATAACCTTTAGCATCTATCACTACAATTTGCTTACCGGCCAATAAGGCTGTGTTATCAACCTGCTGTTTTTCTACTGGTGTGAATACAACGCCCGTTGAATGATCAGGGCAATAGCCATTGGGGTTTTTCTTTAAATAATCTTGGTGATAATCCTCAGCGGCATAAAATGCATCAAGCGGTTTTATCACAGTCACAATCTTGCCGTAGCCTGCTGCGGTTAATTTGCTTTGGTATTCATCTTTAAGTTTATTGGCAATCTCGAGTTGCTCATTATTACTTACCAAAATTGTTGAGCGGTATTGAGTACCAACATCATTCCCTTGGCGATTTAGCTGAGTTGGATCATGATTTTCAAAATAATGCTTTAAAAGCGATTGAGTTGTTAACTCGTTACTGTTGTATGTCACTTTAACAACTTCTGCATAATTGTTTTTATCAAAGCGTCGAGAGCTACGTGTTATGTTCTTGTAAGTCGCTTTAAATCCATGCCCATCGGCATAGCCAGATACCGCATCCAACACACCATCAAGTGCTTCGTATCGTTTTTCTGCTCCCCAAAAGCAACCTGAACCAAGCACAATGGTTTCAATATGCCCTGTCGCGTTATCTGGCATTGTTTCAGCTTTAATTGAGCTGGTGGTAAAAATGGCACTGCAAGTGAATAGTGTCAGTAACATCGACTTAATTGTCATACTAATTTCCTCTTAAAAGCCTGTATTTAAGACAGACCGAGCATAGGTATTAATAATTTCAACTTAAACGCATGCAAACAGCGATTCACCGCTAACAATTTAACTCTTAACCTTATTTACGGTAAAACACAGCTTTTTAACATTGGGATATTAAAAAATGAAAATTGCACACAGCTTATCTGCTATTGCATTAGGATTAACACTTGCTACGCAAGTGAATGCCGCAGAGTTCACTTTTGCGAAATCAATTAAACCGAACGACAACACCCTAGTTTTATTTTTAGATACAGATAGCCAAGTTGCTAACTTTAATTATTTAAAGCCAGAAACCCAAACTCACCTAAATAAAGTCATTGAATTTAGCGACTTTAAAGCAGGCTATGGCAAAACGTTAGAAGTTATCGCACCAAACGGTAGCGACCATCAACGCATCTTACTTGTTGGCTTAGGAGAGCAGCCAAAACTAGATGCAGCAAAAATGGCAAAACTAGGTGGTAATGTTCACGCTAAATTACAATCGGCTAAACAAGCCAATGTTAGCCTTGATTTTTCAGAGCTAAAAGACAGCGCAATCAATGCTAAATATGCAGCAGAATTTGCACATGGCGCAAATTTACGTGACCACCGTTTTGAGCAATACAAAAAAGAACAAGACAGCCACGTTGTTAACTACACGGTAGATGTTGAAAATTTAGACCAAGCGGTCAAAACCCATAAACTACTACAAAGCATTGAACAAGGTGTATTTTTAGCACGTGACTTAACGTCTGAAGTTGCAACAGAAATGACGCCGGTTGATTTTGCTAAAGCGGCAAAAGAGCTTAAAAAGTTAGGTGTTAAAATTACTGTTTTAGAGCCTAAGCAACTTAAAAAGCTGGGCATGGGTGCACTTGAGGCTGTTGGCCGTGGTAGCGAAGAAGGTGCACGTTTAGTGGTTGCTCATTATCAAGGTAATAAAAACACCCCTATCGCATTAGTGGGTAAAGGTATTACCTTTGATTCTGGTGGTTACAGCCTTAAAACAGGCGCTTCAATCGCCCGCATGAAATCAGACATGGCAGGCGCAGCAGCCGTACTGGGTACTGTAAAAGCAATGGCACTGGCTAAAGCCGACACAAACGTAGTTGCTGTCATGGGCATGGCAGCTAATATGGTATCGCAATTTGCCGTAGCGCCGGGTGACGTTGTAAGAACCGCTGAAGGTTTAAGCGTTGAGATTGTAAATACAGATGCTGAAGGCCGTTTAGTATTAAGTGATGCAATGTGGTATGCCCGCGACAAGTACAAGCCAAGTATTATGGTTGATGTTGCGACCCTAACCGGGTCTAAAATTCGTGCTGTAGGTAATGACTATGCGGCTGTGTTCTCTGATGACGACACGCTTGTAGAGCAACTAACTGTTGCTGGTAAGCAAGTAAACGAGAACCTATGGCGTTTACCTTTAGGTTATGAAGATGCATTAAAGTCAGACATAGCTGATCTTAAAAACATTGGTTCACATGGCCCAGGTGCTACTACAGCAGCGAGTTTCTTACAAAACTTTGCCGGTGACACACGTTGGGTTCACATTGATATTGCTGGTAACGCGTTAAATTCTAAAGCAAAAGATGAACTAGCTGAAGGCGGTACAGGCTATGGCGTGCGTTTACTGTCTAATTGGTTACTAAATAACGCACAGTAATTAGGCATTGCGCTTTATCAAGTGGTTATAAGCTATTATAGCCACTTGATTGTCTTGAGTTTTTCTAATTAACACTAAAGACACATTTACATCATCAACAAACAGCCTATATGCTAATAAGCATTAAGGGATAATAATAAGATTGATACGCAATGACGACGACCAATAGTACACCTAAAATTATGGCGCTCACTACGCATAGCATCTTTTTTGATGCCTATGAAACAGTAAGCGACACACTGATTACGCAAAAGAAAATATGGGCATTAGCCCAATATTGCCAAAGCAGTGATGACTTTGTTGATGTAGTCCCTGCCAATAATAATTTAACGCTTTATCTAAAAGAGCCCGCTCAACTTGCTGGCTGGCTACCACGATTACTTGAACAATGGCACGAACTAAAAGCCACTGACTTTAACTCACGTCATCATAAACTTGCTACTCGTTATGGTGGTGAATATGGGCCTGATATAGCGCATGTTGCTAAACATCATAATCTTTCTGTTGATGATGTTGCTCAAATGCACAGTAGTGCCAAATACCACGTACTATTTTTAGGCTTTAAGCCCGGTTTTGCTTATTTAGATGGTTTAAATCCACAACTTTACACACCTCGCCATGCCAAACCTAGGCTCTCTGTTCCAAAAGGTTCAGTTGCTATTGGCGGCGATCAAACCGGTATTTACCCTGAAAGCTCCCCTGGTGGCTGGCAAATTATTGGTCATACAGATTTTCGTCTGTTTAATATCAATGCAGCCTCGCCTTGTGCTATTGAACCCGGTGATACTTTAGAGTTTGTTATTCAGGAGGTGTTAAAATGATCACTATCATCAAACCTGGCATGCAAATGTCTATACAAGATCAAGGCCGCACAGGCTCTCGCCATTTAGGCATTGGTCAATCAGGGTGTATAGACCCTTACGCTCAAGTTATTACAAACCGTTTAGTTGGCAACGACGACAACAACCCCGTTATTGAGATCACTTTGGGTCTGGCCGAGATTCAGTTCGATAACGATTACTACATTGCTCTGCACGGCACAGATATGAAAGCCACAGTAAATGGCAACCCTGTTGATCCTGGCTGGAGCTTTTACATAAAAAAAGGCGATGTATTAAAGTTTAATGCGGCGCGTCATGGTTTTAGAAGTTACCTTGCTATTGGCGGCGAGTGGCATTTACCTGAGCCCATTTTAGATTCTTATTCTACTGATATATTAGCGGGTTTTGGTGGCTTAACCGGTCAAGCACTACAGGCTGGCGATAGTTTTGATATAACGCCAAGGTACAATACCAAAGTTGGCTTAGGCGCCATGCTACCACCTAAAAGTACACAAATTCGTATTCATGCTGCACCACATGCAGCACTGTTACCAAAAGACACCATCGTTAACTTTATAAATCATTCTTGGCATGTATCGCCTAATAGTAACCGCATGGGCACAAGACTATTAAGTGAGGAATGTGATATCAGCCATGATGTTTCATTACCCTCTATGGCTGTAGCTCCTGGCTGTATTCAGCTACCGCCAAACGGTGAACCCATAGTGCTATTAAACGATGCGCAAACAACGGGTGGTTATCCATTGCTCGGCACTGTGATCGAAGCGGATCTTCGTCATTTTGCACAATTAAAACCCGGCGATTTCCTTCACTTTAAGTTTGTTACACTCAACGAAGCCCACGAGGCACAAGAAAAGCTCACTGCGCACTTAAATCAACTTGCGATAGCGCTAAACTATATTAATAAATAGCGTTAATTTATTGATGTTTAAAAAGCGAGCAAAGAAAGTCTTTGCTCGCGTTGCCTTCATGGCTTGTCTATACATTTAAAAAGGTAAAAATCCTACACATTCCTTTGCACCAAAGCTGTGCAGAGAATTTAGTAACAAAAGCCTCTATTCCACACTCATTATCATCCAATTTGTACAAATCAAGCATTTAAACCGCTCACCCTTTAACCACTTACCCCATACTGGTGCATAGAGGTAAGTGCGGGTGCATATTTTATTCTCAATTAATTAAAAAACCTGTGTGACTTAGGTAATTATTTCTGTTAAAAGAAACATTCGCAGTTATATAAATTCTGTTAACTGCGCACATATTTGGAATGAGGAGTCACTATGTGTTCAATTTTTGGGGTATTAGATATTAAATCTGATCCCGCTCAATTGCGTAGCCAAGCAATTGAGATGTCAAAACTATTAAGGCATCGCGGGCCAGATTGGTCTGGCGTGTATTCATCAGATAAAGCTATTTTAGTGCACGAACGTCTAGCGATTGTTGGCGTATCAAGCGGTGCACAGCCTTTGTACAACCCTGAGCGTACAAATATTCTTGCTGTTAACGGTGAAATTTATAACCACAAAGAGCTCGCTGCCAGCTTAGAAACTGATTTTACTTTTCAAACTCAGTCAGACTGTGAAGTTATTTTGGCTTTATATAAACAAAAAGGCCCTGAGTTTTTAGATGATTTAAATGGTATTTTCGCCTTTTGTTTATACGACGAAGAACAAGATGCCTACTTAATTGGTCGTGACCATATCGGGATTATTCCGCTTTATACGGGTCATGATGAGCATGGTAACTTTTATGTTGCCTCAGAATTAAAAGCACTTTCGCCAATTTGTAAACATATTGAAGAGTTCCCTCCGGGTCATTTCTTGTGGAGCAAAGATGGTCAACTTCGTAAGTATTACAGCCGTGATTGGCAAAGCTATGATGCAGTAAAAGACAACGAAGCAAAAGCGAGCGATGTTAAAGAAGGCCTAGAAGCAGCTGTTAAACGTCAATTAATGTGTGACGTTCCATATGGCGTTCTATTATCTGGTGGTTTAGATTCTTCTGTAATTTCAGCTATCACACAGCGTTTTGCTGCAAAACGTATCGAAGATAATGACGAGTCTGATGCTTGGTGGCCAAAACTGCATTCATTTTCTGTGGGTCTTGAAGGTTCACCCGATTTAGCAGCTGCGCAAAAAGTAGCTGATATGATTGGTACGGTTCACCACCCTATTCACTTTACTATTCAAGAAGGTATTGATGCCCTACGTGAAGTGATTTATCACATCGAAACGTACGATGTAACCACTATTCGTGCCTCAACACCGATGTATTTAATGGCGCGCCAAATTAAAGCCATGGGTATTAAAATGGTGTTGTCAGGTGAAGGTGCAGATGAACTATTTGGTGGTTACCTTTATTTCCACAAAGCACCAAATGCGCAAGAGTTCCACGAAGAGCTTAACCGTAAAGTCTCTAAACTACACATGTTCGACTGCTTGCGTGCTAATAAATCAATGGCAGCATGGGGCGTTGAAGCGCGTGTGCCATTCCTAGATAAAGAATTTGTTGACGTAGCAATG
This sequence comes from Pseudoalteromonas sp. BZA4, assembly GCF_040104395.1. Classification (NCBI taxonomy): domain Bacteria; kingdom Pseudomonadati; phylum Pseudomonadota; class Gammaproteobacteria; order Alteromonadales; family Pseudoalteromonadaceae; genus Pseudoalteromonas; species Pseudoalteromonas sp. BZA4. The sequence goes on along the minus strand of NZ_JBECOT010000032.1, from coordinate 15,805 downwards.
CGTATCAACCCAGAAGCGAAGATGTGTAAAGACGGTAAAATCGAAAAACACATTATTCGTGAAGCGTTCGACGGCTACCTGCCAGACGACGTGCTTTGGCGTCAAAAAGAACAGTTCTCTGATGGCGTAGGCTATAACTGGATTGATACTTTAAAAGAGTATGTGAACGAACAAGTTAGCGATCAAGACCTTGCTAATGCTAAATACAAATACCCGATCAATACGCCTGATTCTAAAGAAGCGTATTTCTATCGTAGTATTTTCGAAGAGCACTTCCCTGGTGATGCCGCTGCGAAATGTGTTCCGCATGGCAAATCAGTTGCTTGTTCTACTCCTGAAGCACTTGCTTGGGATGCATCATTCCAAAACAATGCTGATCCTTCAGGTCGTGCTGCTGGCGTTCATAACGACGCTTACAAAAAATAGCAATTTTGTGCTGCAAGCCCCGTGTTTGCAGCACTTTCCTCTCAATTGAAATAATTTGCTTTGAAATAATACTGTCATCAAATTATTCCATTCCCGACCCAATTTGTTCACAATTCCAACAAAAAACGTAAAAAACTGCATTTATTCGGCTGTTTAGGGACAAAACCATTTACATTTTTTTTCGAACTCCTACACTAAAGACTAGACTTTGGTACAAATTTAGTTCGTCTACAAACTAATTTTAAGTTTTACACGTAAAAAGAGTATTAGTTGAACTTGTGCCATCCGGCCGTTTAGCTTTCTGCTAGATATAACTACAACAAGAGGTATTCATGAGCGAACATCATGATAAGTACAGTATCGACAATACCGACTACACCGTCGGTCAGGACAATGTACAAAAATGGGGTTTTGATGTGCATAACCCTGTATTTGGCATTAGTGCTGGTTTAATTGCCCTATTCTTAGTGGCAACACTTATTTCAGATGCTGAAACAGCAAAAACAACCCTGAATGGTATTAAGAACGACATTATTAATAACTTTGATGGCTTTTTTATGTGGTCAGCAAACTTATTCGTATTGTTTTGCTTAGCGTTAATTGTTTCACCATACGGTAATATCCGCCTTGGTGGTAAAGAAGCGCGTCCAACTCACTCTCGTATTTCTTGGCTTGCAATGTTATTTGCTGCAGGTATGGGTATAGGCCTAATGTTCTGGGGCGTCGCCGAGCCTGTTGCCTATTTTACAGGCTGGTACGAAACACCACTCGGTGTTGAAGCAAACACGCCAGAAGCTGCCAAACTGGCAATGGGTGCAACTATGTTCCATTGGGGTTTACACCCTTGGGCAATTTACGCGGTTGTTTCGCTTTCTCTCGCGTTCTTTTGCTATAACAAAGGTTTGCCGTTATCTATTCGTTCAATTTTTTACCCTATTTTAGGTGACAAAGCGTGGGGCTGGCCAGGCCACCTTATTGATATTCTAGCTGTACTTGCCACTCTATTCGGCCTTGCAACGTCTCTTGGTTTAGGCGCGCAACAAGCTGCTGCAGGTATTAACCATGTATTTGGTACTGATAGCGGAATTGGCTTACAAATTGGCGTTATTGTAGGTGTTACATTACTTGCTGTTATTTCTGTTGTTCGCGGTATCGACGGCGGTGTAAAACTACTTAGTAACGTAAACATGCTTATTGCTTTTGTATTACTTGTATTTGTTGCACTTGTTGGTTTTTCTGCAGCATTTGGTAACCTACCTAATACAGTTATGGGTTATGTTGAAAACATTATTCCACTAAGTAACCCACATGGTCGTGAAGATGAAACATGGATGCATGGCTGGACTGTATTCTACTGGGCTTGGTGGATTTCATGGTCACCGTTTGTAGGTATGTTCATTGCCCGCGTATCTGAAGGCCGCACAATCCGTGAGTTCTTAATTGCTGTATTACTAGTTCCTACTGTTGTGACTATCTTCTGGATGTCAATTTATGGTGGTATCGCTATTGAACAAGTTATTGATAAAGTGGGTGTACTAGGTGAAAAAGGCTTAACGGATGTACCACTAGCTATGTTCCAAATGTTTGAAGCCCTGCCAATGTCACAAGTGCTTTCATTCATTGCAATTGTGCTAGTACTCGTGTTCTTTATTACGTCATCTGACTCAGGGTCATTAGTAATCGACTCAATCACTGCCGGTGGTAAAGTTGACGCGCCAGTGCCACAACGTATCTTTTGGGCAACAATCGAGGGTGCTATTGCAGCTGCACTTGTTTGGATTGGTGGCACACAAGCAATCGAGGCCTTACAAGCCGGCGCCGTATCTACGGGCTTGCCGTTTACCTTTGTATTGCTATTAATGTGTGTGAGTTTACTCCTAGGTTTACGAACAGAACCAAGACACTAAACACGCCTTTAAATAATAAAAAACGCCGCATTTTTGCGGCGTTTTTTATTTATAAGCTTTGCTCAATTAATTTAAATTACCCAGCAAAAACCGTTGCTACGAGCGCTATATCAGTAATTCGCTTAGCGGCGTATCAGGGCGGTAATGATAAGCTATTTGCGCTTGTAGCAGCTCTGCGGTTGCTGTGGCGTCATTAAGTGCATTGTGGTTTTGATACGCAGGTAACGAATAACGAATGCGAGAGTCAGCTAAGCGCACAGAATCAATCTTAGAATTAAACAATCGCCCAAGTAACCCCTGCTTTGCTTTAAGTGCACGCGTTTCCAGATCAAGCGTGTCTATAACAGCAAATTCAAGCCCTTCACCTAAGCGTGCTTGCAACGCTTGATATAAAAAGTGCCGTTCAATGGGAGCAAAATGAACCACAATCACTTTGCCTTTTAATGCTGCTAACAATGGCTCCATAATTGTTGAAAAGTCTGGTGCATCGCTCACTTCTGAGTGAGTTATACCATGAATAACAATCGACTCTTCAGCAAGCTTGCGCCTTGGTTGAACAATCCAATGTTGGCTATCTTTACAAAAAATACGCTTAGTATTGAATGGGATTAAACCAACACTGACTATATCGTCATTTTGATAATTTAGACCGGTCGTCTCAAAATCAAGTGCTACTAAGGGAACATCGCTAATTGGCGTGTTTAAATCACAAATAGCTGATTCATAAAACGCTTGAATCAGCGGCTGTTTGCTCTGTGCTAATAACTGCTGATACCGAGTCGGCCAATCAAGTTTTGCGCCTTGTTTTGCCATTACTTCATCCCAGTGTTAGCAGAGTATCTGAATTTTAGGAAATTCTGCGCTTTATCTAAAATCGCAAACGCTTCTTTAAGGTTTCGCTGTTCAAAAGGAGAAAGTAAATGAGGCTCTAAGTCGTTATCTGGCGCTTCATCAAGCTTTTCTATTTGCCACGCTTGGTGTCTTATTCTGATCATGGCAATGTACTCTAGGGCATCTCGTAAATCTTGTGCTTTACCTTCAGGGAGTAGTTTAGCTTCGATAATATCTTCTAAACGCTCGAATGAATTTTGTTTACGACTGCCTATCGCTAATGCATGCACACGTATTACGTCAGATAAAGGTGCAGTACCGCGGCGTTTTAAGTTCATAGAGCGCTTGTGTTGGCCATTATGCTCTAACACAAAGTCTTTAAAGAAACCTAAAGGCGGTGTTCTGTTACGTGCGTTAGCGGCGAGGTTAGCTAAGAAACGCTTATTCTTGCGCCCTTCTGTTGCGATAAAGCGTTTGAGCTCATCGGCCCATTTGTTTTTACCGTAAACACCGTCTAAATCAAAAAAGATCGAGCTATGTAATAAAGCCTGCGGTTTAGGTTCGGCCATCCAACCTGCAAATTGTTCTTTCCACTGCTCGCGTGTTAAACGCCACTTTTTAAATGACGCCATAATTTCACCTTCACAGTACTTATAGCCACATTCAGCTAAACCATCACAAACAAAATCAGCTAAATTCTGAAAATACTCGTCATGTAACTCCTCGTTAAAACTATTATCAAGGATAATAGCGTTATCTTGGTCGGTCACAATTAATTGCTCATCCCGAGCCATTGAACCTAAAGCGATAAAGCAATAAGGAACTGGCGGCGGGCCAAACTTTTCTTCAGCTAAATCAAGTAAACGCTGTTTGAAGGTACGGCCTATTACAGCCATTGCGGTACCAATCATGTGAGAATTAGCATCTTCGTTAACCATGCGTACAAAGACATTAGGTAGCTGCCTTGCATAGTGAGCTAAATCTTCAACAGATTGCTGCGCTAAAATGCCTCGTACTAACAATAAGCTACTTTGCGACTCGTAGCGTAAAATATCCGATAACGAAATAACGCCAATCGGCTTTTTCTTAACGACTACAGGCAGGTGATGAATGTTATCTCTGAGCATTGCAAGCACGGCTTCAAACACATAGGCATTGCTATCAAGCAATACTAAGTCTTTTTGCATTATTTGCGCGGCTGGCGCTTCGTAACTTAAGCCTTCAGCAATAACACTGGTACGTAAGTCACGGTCGGTAATGATGCCAACTACTTGGCCGTCATCGTCATCAGGATCATCACTGATTGGTTTATCTGCATCAGTAACCAGCACAGACGATACCGACTCTTGCGTCATCAATTGCGCAACCATTTGCACTGAGGCATCTTTTGCCACAGTGACAACATCACGATGAAGAAGCGACTTAACCTTGGCGGTTGTTAAATCGTTGCTGTCTGCCTGTTCAACAATTGCTTGGTGAAGGCGCACATTACCATCGGCTTCAAAAAAATCAGCAAATGTTTCGTATTCGTCGCAGTATTGATTAAACAACTCAACATTAATGCAATAAACTAAGGTGTCTTCGAGTGCCTTTGCCGGAAAGCGTACTTTGCGGTTCATCAGAAGGCCCATTTGTCCAAAAATGCCACCGATAGTTAAACGGTTGTATAAATCACCATCACGACGATATATCTCTACAGCACCTGTTCGAATAACAAATAAATCAGCAATATCCTCGCCATAATTTAGTATTTCAGTGCCTGCGCGAAAATAAGCGATTTCGACTTGTGTAGCGAGTTTATTTACCGCCTCTTCAGGAAGATCATCAAAAGGGGCATGATCAGAAAGAAATTGGGCTATATCGACGTGTTCGGCTTGCATACGCGTACCTAGTTTTAAACATTTGATTTAATTGTGAGGGTAATTGGCTATTTTTTCAAAGAAAAAATAGCCAATTAAGTAGGATTAAGCCTTTTCTAACTCTTCAGCCAGAAGTTTCGACTCATCACCTCTTGGTTTAGTAAAGCGAGCTAAACCAAGATAAATAACAGGCGTTAGATATAGGGTAAATAACACCGCCAGTGCTAAACCGCCAAATACTACCCAACCAATGGCGTTACGAGCCTCAGCCCCTGCACCGGTAGATAAAATAAGTGGTAATGCACCCAATAAGGTTGAAACTAGCGTCATCGCAATTGGGCGAAGGCGCACTAGTGCGGCCTCTTCTACCGCCACTCTAACCGAGCGGCCTTGGTCACGTAATTGGTCGGCAAACTCCACCAGCAAGATGGCGTTTTTAGCAATTAGACCAATCAGCATCACTAAACCAATTTGCGAGTAAATGTTTAATGATGTACCTGTTAGATACAGCGCTAAAATTGCAGATGTAATACCAAACGGTACTGTGATCATAACAACGATTGCACTATTCACACTTTCAAATTGTGCTGCCAATACCAGAAGAACAATTAAAAAGGCCAGAACATAGGTCACTAATACTTCATTGGCAGTTTCTTCAAAGGTTAATGCCTCACCTTTAAACGCCAAGCTGATTCCAGATGGCAGAGATTGCTCTGAAATATCACGAATTTTTGTAACCAGCTCAGCAATAGTTACGCCCTCAGGCATTTCCATGCTCAGTTCAATAGCACGGCGCTGCGCGTGGCGCTCAAGCTCAGCGGCAACACCTTCTTCTGTAATGGTTGCCACACTACTTAATGGCACTAACTGACCATTGCGGCCACCAACATACAAGTTAGCTAAATCGCTCGGGTTTGTGATGGTTTGGTTTTGTGCTTGCAACATAATCGGGATTGATTGGTCATCAATGTTTAAATCGGCAATATCATCACCATTGATTGCAGCACGAAGAGTTACAGAGATATCACTGAGCGATACGCCAAGCTCTTCAGCACGACGTCTATCAATATTAACCCGTAATTGTGGCTGTGACGGCTGATATGAAATACGCACAGGTGCCACTTCTGGCACTGCTTTTTCTATTTCAGCAGAAAAGTCTTGCGCAGCTTTAAATATCTCGAGGTAGTCTTGGCCCAATAACGCAAGCTCAATACCACCGCCTTGACCACGCAAGTTCAAACTATTTGAACCACCAGGGTAACCAGCCGCACCAGGAATATTACCTAAAGGCTCACGGATTTTATTGATAATTTCTTGCTGACTAAAATGACGTTCGTCCCAATGTTTAGCGGCACAGTAATAAATACAATATTTGGATCCCACTGCCCAACCACAGTGTAAATAGACTCAATATCACCACTTTCAACATACGGCAGTAAGATATCTTCCATTTGCACCGCTTGTCTGTCCATAAAGTTCAAGCCAACACCATCTGGACCACGGGCAAAAATACGAATTTTACCGCGATCTTCTGTTGGTAATAACTCGTTATCTAAATTGAAATACAGTGCCCCAGAGCCTGCAGCAACCAACAAACATGCAAAGAAGGTAATCCATGCATGCTCAAGTACACCGTGTATTGTGCGCTTATAAACAGCGGCTAACACATGGCCAACTTTTGCAAATGGATGAAAACCGCCCTGCTTTAATTTTAGTTTTGACGTCAGCGCAGGGACCAAAGACAGCGCTACAAAGCTTGATATGATCACAGCGCCAGCTAATACACCACCAAACTCTCTAAATAGTCGCCCAGCTGTTGATGGTAAAAAGGCAATAGGCACAAACACCGCAGCTAATACGGCAGTTGTTGCCACAACAGCAAAGAAAACTTCACGGGTACCAACCACTGCAGCTGCACGGCGACCAAGACCTAAGCCCCGCTGACGTTGTATGTTCTCACTTACCACAATGGCATCATCTACAATTAGGCCAGTAGCTAACACGAGTGCAAGCAAGGTAAGAATATTAATCGAGAAACCAAGTGCCCAAATAAGTGCTAAAGAGCCAATTAATGCTACAGGTATCGCAAATGCAGGAACCAGCGTTGCGCGCCATGAACCAATAAACACCCACAGTGTGATCACCACTAACAGCACGGTTAGTAACAAGGAGTTAATAACTTCATCAACTGAGCTTCTGATAAACTGCGCATCGTCAGAGGTTAAAGTAAATTCCATTTCAGGAAAACGCACTCGCATACGTTCGATTAAAGTTAGCACTTCATCCGAAATTTCAATGGTATTAGATTGCGCCTGACGAATAATTTCCATGCCAATCACAGGTGTACCATTGAGCCTCACGAACGAACGCGGATCAGCTGGGCCAAAGTAAACAGCCGCAACATCGCCAATACGGGTATCGTCACGAACGATGATATCGGCTACTTGTTCTGCAGAGATTGACGTTGCATCAGCACGAACGATCACCTGTTGATCGCTTGATTTTAAACTACCCGCAGGCACATCAAAGGGAGCCTGACGAAGTACATTGGCAATATCTGGTACCGTAAGGTTAAAGCTGCTTAGCTTAAGTGGGTCGATGCGCACTCTAAGCACCCGTTCACGGTCGCCATTTAAACGAACATCGGCAACACCAGGAATGGTTAAAAACTGCGGGGCTAAGTCAACATCAACACGCTCTGTCAACGCCTCAAGGGATAAGCTATCACTTGATACCGTTAAAGATACAACCGCTTCGGCATCGTTATCGGCTTTAATAATTGATACCCGTTCAACTTCTTCGGGTAACTCTCGCTGCACACGGGCTACCGATTCTCGTGTTTCGTTTGCAGCATCATCTAAATTAACACCGGGGCGAAACTCAACCACGATACGAGCATTGTTTTCTTCACTTTGCGCACGAATCGACTTTACACCACTTACCCTGGCAACTGCCCCTTCGAGTTTACTGGTTACTTCGGTATCTACGGTCTCCGGAGAACCACCAGGAAAAGACGCTGATACAGTAATACGTGGTCTATCAACATCAGGAAGCTCACGTACTTCAACCCCTGCTATTGCAGCAATACCGGCGATAATAATGAGTAAGTTAAGTACCACAATTAAAACAGGGCGACGTATCGCCATTGATGGTAAGTCTTCCATCATAGGTTGCTGTTTCATCATTACTCCTTGGCTAGCTGCACTTCATTGATGAAATTAAGCTCTTGATTAGGTCTTAAGCGCTGAACCCCTTCTGTCACCAATAAGTCACCTTCGTTTAAGCCACCAGAGACTAACAAGCGCCCTGCTAAACGCTGCTCAATTTTTACATCAACGCGAGTTGCTTTTTTATCGACGCTTTTCCATACGTAAGGGCCTGCTGCCCCCCACATCATCGCAGCTTCAGGTACTACCGCAAGCTCTTCACCTAGAATATTTATGTGCACACGAAAGCTCATACCCGGCATAAATTGCTGAGCATTATTATCAAGTTTGGCTTTCGTTCTGAGAGTGCGGGTTTGCGCATTGATACGCGAATCAAGCTCTGCCACCTGAGCCATGTAAGCTTTATCGCCTAACCAAGGCACCACTTCGACCGAAGATTTTTGTTTAAGCACTGAGATAGCTGCCTCTGGGGCATTAAAATTGATATAAAGCTCAGAAATATCATCGATAGTGGCAATGGCTGTTTGGGTTGTGATCCTGTCGCCAACTTCGACGTCAGTTAAACCCATAACACCACTAAAAGGAGCGCGAACTTCGCGGTCTTCACGCTCTGTTTTCGCTTGCATTAACTGGACTTTTGCAAGCTCATAAAGTGTTTTCGCATCATCTAAATCACTTTGTGGCACCGCACCACGGGCGTGGCTTTCTTCAAGCCTTTTCATGGTGCGCTCAGCATCTTTTAAAGTAATTTCGGCTTCGATCAACGCTGCTTTTTGTCTACGTGAATCAAGCTCTAATAGTAAGTCACCTTTGGCAACGTTATCGCCTGGTTTAAAGTAAACAGCGGTGACTCTGTCCCCAACGGCTGGGTAAAGAGTGACTGAGTGAATCGCTTCAGCATTACCCACTGCTTTTATCTGTTGTTTAGACTTTTCAACAGACACTGATTCTACAACTACATTAGCCGCCTCTGCGACGGAAACACAACTAATACAGGCAATTAAAGTCCATGTATGTAATTTGCCAATTGTCAAAATTTCACCTAAATAAGAATCGTTTTAATTGTTACGAAGTGTAACAGCTTTGTGATCAATAAAAAGCTGACTTCGTTTAATAAACAATTAGCCAAGGTGAAATAAACGCATACATCGCCTGTGTTTTCTAATTAGAAACGACAATGTGATGAATCGACCCCTTTTAAGTGTGCTTCACTTGCAATGGTAACCTCTACACAATCAGATTGATTAGATATTTGTTCCTTTTGAATAGGCATAAAAAAACCCCAGACTATGCTGGGGTTTCTATCAATTTATAAAGCTAACAATTACTGTTGGCGCTGCGCTTCTTTTTGCGCTTTTTTAGCTTCTTTACGCTTACGAAGAACTTCTTGCGCTTCGTTACCGATGTGACCTTCGCCACGCGCTTGTGCTAACTCGATTTGCTTTTGACGCTCAGCAAAACGGGCACGTTGCTCTTCTGTTAGGCTGTCGTGACAGTGATGACACGAAACACCTTCCATGTATTCAGGCTTTTGCTTTTCTTCTTCAGTGATAGGCATACGACAAGCATGACATTGGTCGTAAGAACCTTTTTGTAAGTCATGATTTACCGCAACACGGTTATCAAATACAAAACACTCACCTTCCCACATGGTTTCTTCTTTTGGTACTTCTTCTAAGTACTTAAGAATACCGCCTTCAAGGTGGAATACTTCGTCAAAGCCTTGCTCTTTCATGTACGCAGTTGATTTTTCACAGCGAATACCACCGGTACAAAACATAGCAACTTTCTTGTGCTTTTCTGGGTCTAGGTTTTCTTTCGCCCACGCAGGAAATTCACGGAATGTCTTCGTGTTTGGATCAACCGCATTTTGGAAAGTACCGATCTCGATTTCGTAATCGTTACGCGTATCGATAAGAATCACTTCAGGGTCTGAAATTAATGCATTCCAATCAGCTGGTTTTACGTATGTACCCACTACTTCACGTGGGTCGATACCTTCAACACCCATAGTTACGATTTCTTTTTTCAGTTTTACCTTAGTACGGTAGAACGGACATTCGTCATCGTATGACTCTTTTGTCACAATGTTGTCTAGGTTTGGTTGTGAATCTAACCATGCAAGTAGGTTATCGATACCTTCACGTTTAGCAGAAACAGTACCGTTGATACCTTCAGCCGCAAGTAACAAAGTACCGCGTACTTCATTGTCTTCCATTACTTTAAGTAGTGGTTGGCGGATCGCTTCAAAATCAGGAAGGGCTACAAATTTGTAAAGTGCGCAAACAACAAAGTGCTCGCTAGTTACATTGTCTTTATGAACAGCAGTCATGGTTTTACCTTTTGCTTTAAATGCCCATGTGGGCGTTAACCGAATCGCAAATCCGGCGCATTGAGGGCGCGTATTTTACGCGAATTAGTGATAATTGCAAAAACTGATGCGAAATAGCTGTGTTTTTACTGTCTCCAAGTGAGGCAAGTGCGTTATAATGAAAAGGATTTACAAATTTTGCTCATCGGAGATTACGCATTGCATTTTACTGAACTTGGGATTGATACACGCCTCGAAAAACAACTTGCGCATCAAGGCATCACCCAGCCCACTGACATTCAAGCTCACGCGGTACCAACAGCTATCGCAGGCCATGATATTTTTGCACAGTCAAAAACAGGATCGGGCAAAACGCTGGCGTTTTTATTACCTGCTGTACAGCGTGTAATGAAACAAAAAGCACTCAGTAAACGCGACCCTCGCGTTTTAATCGTTGCGCCTACCCGTGAATTAGCAACCCAAGTGTACAGCCAATTAAGGCTATTAATCGCCGGTACAAACATTAGTGCTGTAAAAGTACTGGGTGGTGAAAACTTTAATGACCAAATTAAAGCACTGCGTAAAGACCCTCATTTTGTAGTGGGCACACCGGGGCGTTTAGCTGACCATTTGAGTCAACGCTCATTACAGCTTTCAGGCTTAGAGCTGTTAATTTTTGATGAAGCTGACCGTATCTTAGATTTAGGTTTTACCGATCAAGTTAAAATGATTAACGAGCTTGCTGATCACCGTTTACGCCAAACGTTATTGTTTTCAGCAACCCTTGACCATGCACAAGTTGATGCCCTGTCACGTAACCTTTTACGTTCACCAAAACAAATTCTGTTAAGTGCCTCTAACGAGCAACATAGTGACATTACCCAGCAACTTTATTTAGCTGATCACTTAGATCATAAAGAAGCCCTACTTGAGCACTTTGTAAAGCAAGACAATGTTGGCCAATGCATTATTTTCACCGCAACACGGGCCGACACTCAGCGTTTAAGCCAACTGTTAAATGATAAAGGCTTTAAAGCACAAGCGCTTGCGGGTGACTTAACACAGGCTAAGCGCCTTGAAATCATGGACGCTTTTAGCCGTGAAAACTTTAAAATCTTAATCACCACCGATGTTGCATCACGTGGTCTTGATTTATTAAGCGTGACCCACGTAATTAATTTTGACCTACCAAAACATGCTGAAGAGTATGTGCACCGTATTGGTCGTACTGGTCGCGCAGGCTTTAAAGGAACTGCTATTTCGTTAGTGGGCCCGAAAGATTGGCCAAGCTACAAAGCAATTAAAGCATTTTTAAATGATGAATTAAGCTTTTTCACCGTTGACGGCCTTGTTGGTAAATTTAAAGGTCTGCGTGAGAAAAAACCAAACACTGTTTGGAAAAAAGCAGAGAAAAAAGTGGCAGCTAAACCTGCAAAACCAAAACGCAAAGCAGCCCCTAAAAAACCAAAAGCCCCTATTCAAGCACCAATTGATGTAGATGGTTTTGCTCCAATGCGCCGTAAGAAAAAGCCAGAACAGGAATAACAATGAGTATTTTAGGAACCACACAAACCCTTTTCGTTAACGAAATGTCTAACGAAGGTGCTTATTTAGATGGCCATGATTTAGGCGAAGTATTCTTACCAAGCAAAGAAATTGATTACGAACTAGAAGCTGGCGACAGTGTTCAAGTATTCATTTACTTAGATCACGCAGGTCACCCAACCGGTACCACGAAAAAACCATTGGCTGAGGTAGGCGAATTTGCCCTACTACGTGTTAAAGCTATCAATAGCACTGGTGCGTTTATGGATTGGGGCCTCGAAAAAGACGTTCTAGCGCCATACAACGAACAAAAGCCAAAAATGAAAGACGGCTTTTCGTATCTTGTACGCTTATACCTCGATAACGCCAGCCAACGTATTTGTGCATCGAGCAACTTTAATAAATTTTTATCGAAAGAAGAACCAACTTACGCTGTAATGGAAGAAGTTGACTTAATCGTTGCCGGTAAAACAGACCTTGGCTACAAAGTACTTGTAAACGAAGCCCACATTGGTGTGGTTTATTACAACACCGTATTTAAAAAGCTATTTGTTGGACAGCGCTTAAAAGGCTTTATTCATAAAGTACGTGAAGACGGCAAAATCGACGTACTACTTGAAAAGCCAGGCATGGGCAAAGTGAACGACTTAGGCGAAAAAATCTTAGCTAAATTAAAAGCCGAAGGCGGCGTACTTCACCTAGGTGATAAGTCAGACCCTGAAGCAATTAAAAAGACTTTCTCAACCAGTAAAGCAAACTACAAAAAAGCCATTGGCGGTTTGTTTAAGCAAGGTTTAATCGAGATTGAAGCAACGTCGATTAGATTGAAATAAGTTGCGAGTTAACAAGATATTGAATTATCTGAAAGAGTAAAGTGAAAGCTTTACTCTTTTTTTTCTAGTTTTGATTATCGTAAATTTTTTAAACTATTTTGAGCGATTTTTTGTTAAAGCAAAACCTACTAACAGTCGTAAATGCGGCTATAAAGCTTTGTTATTACTCAAGCGCTTAAACCAATTTATAGCTAAATTCCCATATACAATTAGTAAACCAAAACTTAAATAGCCTAAAAAAAGCCCAACAGTAGTTGGAGTAATTTTTAAATCAAATCCGGATGCTATAAGCAATAGTATGTTCGCTAGGATACTAGAAACAAATATTATTATACATACTGAACTTACGTTTTTAAGACGATTTGCAGTAGATTGGAGTGACACCAAGGCAACAACAAACCAATAGTGATTTATATAGATCTCACCCTTAACCATTAAGATATAAATCATAGTCACTATAAAACTGCTCATAGGTAATAAGGCAAGTCCATTTAAAAATTTACTCATAGCTCCCTCTAGAGTTGAAAATTTAAGTGTTTATTTTATTTGGCAAATTGAATTGTGTCGATTCCATGCCCTAGTTTGATTTCCATTAATTCAATCCTTTTAAGCGAAAACAGGTTTTTATATGCAATTAGATATTCGGCTCAACATATCTAAGCCTTGGTTTTGGTTCAAAATAAACCAAGAAGTTATTATCGTCGTTCGCTAAATAGACTCTTAAAACCAACTCACCGCCCCACGCTTGAAAGGCAATTCTTGTAATTTCTTCTTTATAAATATGAAATACTAACTCCGTACCGTAAAATAACTTTACACTCACTGAATTATTCATAAATGGTGAATGAGTAAATATTAATTTTTCGTCGGTCTCATAAGTCTTAATGAATGAGAAGTGCCCTTCATCATGATCATATTCGCAAGAATAACCAAATCCTTTTTCAAAAAACTCTACTTCATCAGGAAACTCGTATGTCAATTTTACACCTTGCTACAACTGTAATTAATGTACAGTAAAGAGTTTTTGATTACGGGTAATTCTCTAGCTTTCATTAGCAAACAACCTAGCGTCTTCAAGTTGCCCTTCTGTACAAACCCACCGCCAATGAATGTCTTCAATCTTATTGCCTAGTATTGATAACTCTTTTTTTAAGCGGCTTCTATCTCTGGTAAGCCAAAACCAACCACTTAAATTATATCTCACAAAAATAGTTACTTTCGTTTCTTTAAAACTCTCATGATTTAACGAGTCGTTATATAAATCAACTATGTCTTTCTGAATATTTTTGTCCATAAGGAAGTCATTTGCTTCATCAATTTTATTCTCAAACAAATCTAAATACTTCCAATATTCGATATAAGCTTTAACTAAAATAAGCTTAAGATCACTACCTGTCGGGGCATTCATAGAAGCTTTTCTTGCAAACTCAAGCATTTCTTCGTTATCACCGCCCCACTTTTCAGATAAAGCAATGATCATGTGCATGTGTGCAGCCCAGTTATAAGGATCTCTAGCTATTGCTTCCTCATAATATTCAAATTTAAGTTCATCGCTATCTGAGTACCATGTAGCTACCATAATCAAGTATGCCCATGGTGTAGGATCCTCTGGTGTTTTATCTGCACATTCTAATAATACTTGCCTAGTTTTATCCAATCGTCTGAAAAACTCTTTCCATTGAGCTTCTGATATTTCAGCTCCACGACCATAGCCCCTTGCAGACCAAGACCATTGTAGTAAACGAGCACCATAACAAAGTAGAGCATCCCCGGAGTCTGGATGAGAATTTGTCCACTTATCTAAAGCTTGAGGAAACATTATTCGAGACATACTTACAGAATAAAAGTAACGCTCCTCATGGCTATCTAATGTTTCAAATAACTCTTTAAGGTCACTGTATTGTTCAGGTTTATCTAAAACGTTGTAAGCTTTTATACATCCGTAAGCACATTGTCTACGTTTATTATTCTTATGTTTTCGATGGAAATACATCAACATAGATAAAATTGATAAAGCACACAAAATCAAAAAAATCATTCAAAATCCAAATTTAATAAATAAAGTTTAATGTAGTTTGCAAGTATTCAATGCCTACCAGCAAACGCTAAAATCCAATCATGTTCTTCATCTGTTGATGTTTCTTTATTAAAGAACTCTGATATTTCAGCTTTCATTGCTTCAAATTCACTAACCCCCTCTTCAAGGGTTGATAAGTGAGTTGTATGAAAGAAGCAACCGTAAACCCCACTTGTTAAGGTGTATGGTGCATTAACACTATCTTTTTCTAAAGTTAGGCGCGCACCTTTTAAGTGCTCCTCGTCTTTAATTATTTCACCACTTTCAGAGCCTACCGTTCCTATAATTATTTCACCACTTTCAGAGCCTACCGTTCCTATGGTTTCTTCGTTATCGATTCCACTCCACATATCATACCTTGTAGTTTAGAAAATCAGCTTCGAGTAATGACAATATCGCATTTATACCCACCTATTTCGCTCTCTAAATTATCACTATTATATAAAGTGTATTTACCGGGAACTGTGAAAAGAATCTCATTAAAACCATTAGCTTCTTATACATATTGGAATTGATGGGCAACATACAAAATAACAGCTGCGGTTAGCCAGCACAATAAAGCCAGTCCTAGGTTTTTAAAAGCCTCTTTTTTATGTGAAATCGCAATTGAATTGAAGAAGTTATTAGTTAGAAATAAAAACGGGAAACAACTAACGAGCAATGGATGAGAACAATTTTCTAATGATTTTCTAAATTCAGAGACAGAATTGACAGAAAAAATTGGCCTTGTTGATCAAATGCAGCTCTCTAATAAACTCACTTAACTTACTGATATTTAGGCAGACCAAGGGTGTTGATCTTATTTAGCGCCTTCACTTTGATCATCGCTTCAACCAGTTGGCGATTGTA
>NZ_JBECOT010000031.1:0-50523 GCF_040104395.1 Pseudoalteromonas sp. BZA4 | reverse complement strand
ACGCTGAGACTATTTAAACTGCCACCAAGAAGAGAAGATAGGCGATACCCAAGAGCGATAAAGCCTAAGCCATCAAAGTACCCACATAAAAAAAGAAATGCCAGTCAGCTTAACTGACTGGCATTGGGCGAGTGAGCCGCTTTTTTATGCTTACTTGAATACCATAGGGTTTTTTAGATGCTGCTTTTGTTCTGCAGTTGGTAAAAATCCAGTTTGTACAAACTCATTAAGGCTTGGGTGACGTTCAAAGTACAAAATATCTAGGGCAAAACGATTCATACCGTACAAGCCCCGATGGATCATATTTGCCGAAAATATGAGTAAGTCACCTTTTTTGAGTGCTACACTTTTACCACGAGTTAGTGAGTCACTATTTCGAGCGCCCTGCTGTTCTAATCTAACTGTTAACTCTTCATCTGAATCCCAGTTTTTATGGCTGCTTGGTATTAGCTCTATTCCCGGCTCATCTTCAAAAGCAACGCGGCAATGCAACACTTCAGGGCCGCTAAGAGCGGCCTTTTGCGCATCAAGCTCTAAGTGATACTGCATATCGCGATGCCAATAATTTGCCTGTTTAGGGTTGTAAGGGTTAAAGAATAGTTGAGTATTCATAAACTGGGGCTCAGCAACAATACCCTTAACCTGTTTCAATAGTGTGTTGGCGCTGACAAACTCAAAAAGAGTAAACTTTTCCTCAACACTTAAACATGCAGCACCAGTCAAACCTGAGCTATTAATCCCTCTAGATTGGTAAAAAGATTGGTTTTCTTGCAACCAGTGTTGATGAAATTTATCGAGAATTGGCCTTACCTTGCTAAGCTCACTCTCTGTGTAAAGGCCCTTTACATAGTAGTAGCCGTTTTCAGCAAAAAAGTTATTTTCCATTTTTTACCTTGCTAAAATTGCACGTATTTTACTACTAAGCTCAGGCAATACTTGTTGCTCAAACCACGGATTTTTCTTTAGCCAGATATTATTGCGAGGGCTTGGGTGAGGAAGTGGCAAGTAATTTGGCCAATATTCACGCCACGATTTTACTAACTCAGTTAAGGGTAGCTGCTTAGTGTTGGGTAAATGATATGTCTGCGCGTACTTACCTAAGATAATGGTGAGCTCAATATTATTTAGTTGCGCTAAGAGTTTTTCACGCCATGCAATCGCGCACTCTTTTCTTGGCGGTAAATCACCTGATTTTCCTTTGCCCGGGTAACAAAAGCCCATCGGCAAGATAGCAAAATTGCGCTCATCGTAAAACTCATCGCTTGTTACACCAAGCCAACAGCGAAGCCTTTGCCCGCTTGCATCATTAAAAGGTTTGCCACTTTCATGTACTTTAATTCCCGGCGCTTGACCGGCAATTAAAATACGAGCCTGCGGATTAAATTGAATAACGGGCCGCGCTCCGAGTGGTAAATGAGGCTCGCAGATCACGCATTTACTAACTTGTTCTAATAATGATTGAGTATTCATGAGTTAGTAAAAATATGATCTATGCTTGCTTTGACCAAACTGCTAACTCATTACCACTTGGCTCTGTGAAGTGAAAACGACAGCCTCCAGGAAAATCAAACAAGGGCTTAATAATTGTGCCGCCGTGTTTTTCCACCTGTGCTTGAGTCTCTTTAATATTATTTGAATAAAGCACCAGTAGCGCGCCGCCATTATTGGTTAAGCTAGTTAATGGGGCTTGATAAAAACCGCCATCAAGGCCCGCTGATTCAGCGCTAAAGGCCGTGTATTCAGGGCCATAGTCGGTAAATTGCCATTTAAAAACCTGATGAAAAAATGCCTTTGTTGCGGCTAAATCTTTAGCAGCAAATTCAACATAATTTAAGCTATGGTGGTTCGACATGGTGTGCTCCTAATTAAAACTATTCTCAAGCGCCATAGCGCAATGAAGTGCTGTACTATCAAGTAATGGAATAGACGTATCTGATTGTTGAACTAACAAGGCTATTTCGGTGCAACCAAGAATAATGGCTTCTGCACCTTGCTGAGTTAGATCATCAATAATGGTTAAATACTCAGCTCTAGATTCTGGGCTGATGATGCCTTTACATAGTTCATCATAAATCACACGATGCACTGTTTCACGCCCCTGTGCATCAGGAATTAACACGTCTATGGCGAATTTATCAGCTAGGCGTTGCTTGTAAAAGTCTTGTTCCATAGTGAACTGGGTGCCCAACAAAGCCACTTTTTTAAAGTTATGTTGGATCAGGTTTTCACCAACTGCATCTGCAATGTGTAACAAAGGAATTGAAACTGCAGCTTGTACTTGCTCAGCGAGTTTGTGCATGGTGTTGGTACAAATTAATAAATAATCCGCGCCCGCGGCTTCAACTTGCTTAGCGGCCTTAATGAGTATCTCGGCCATCTGTGGCCAATCTTGTTGCTTTTGCAGAGCTGCTATGTGGGCAAAATCGAGGCTAACGAGTACTATCTTGGCACTATGCAGCCCCCCCAGTTTGTTATTAACACCTTGATTTAAAAGCTGGTAGTAACTTTGTGTAGACTCCCAACTCATGCCACCGATTAAGCCTATTGTTTTCATTTCAGCTCCCTTTTTATTTACTTAACACCATATGATATTGCACAGAACAAAGCTAGCAGATCATTATTTTACTAACAGATCGACTTAGTTGGTTGTGTTTCATTATTTAATACGTGCATGCAAATGATAACTACTATCTTTTCTGTTTGTCGGCGATATAATACGGGGTTTTCTTCTCGTGTTATTTTTTAAGGGATTATCATGCATTCTCAATCATTAGATGCAGTGACTACCAATCGCCCTAAAAATACAGCTAAAAAGCGCTCTGTGAGCCTATCTTATCGTCTTGCTGTGTTTTTGCGTTTCGTTGCAGCCATCATTGGTGGTTACGCCTTTACCAGTGTGCTTACCTCATTACTAGCTGTGTTATTACCACTTAATAAACTCGACAGCGTGCTGTTAACCACGACTCTATCGGTATTTTTTTACTGTTGTGTGTTTATTTGGGTGTTTGCAGTTAAGTCTTTAAAGACTGTTTGGATCACTATTTTACTAACAACTAGTGGGCAATTGCTGGCCCTTTCATTGATTAAGGATTGGTTATGAAAGAGAGCTTTTTCCGCTCAATGACTTGGCTTCATACCTGGGTTGGCTTGCTGGTATGCTGGTTACTGTTCTTAATCTTTTTTGCTGGCACCATCAGCTTTTTTAAAGATGAAATCACTATTTGGGCCAAGCCCGAAACACACCATGTGCAGCATCAAGCACAACGGGTTCAGTCTCAAGCCGAGCAAATTAATTATGTGTTTTCGCAATTACAGCAACAGGCACCTAATTCATTATCTTGGCGCATAAACTTACCTGAGCCACGTAACCCTGTTTTAAGCTATGGGTTTGCTGAGCCTAAACAGCCAGGCCAGCGCCGAGCACCTTTCAACTATACACATCTAGACCCTAATACCTTAGAGCAATTACCCGAACCTCGGGAAACCAAGGGAGGGAACTTTTTCTATCGCTTACACTTTGATTTACATTACATAGATGTATTTACTGCACGGATAATTGTTTGTTTAGCCTCATTATTTATGTTGGTAGCGCTTATAACAGGCATCGTGATCCACAAACGTATTTTTAAAGATATGTTTAGCTTTAGAGCAAACAAAGGCAGCCGAAGCTGGCTTGATGCACACAATGTTTCGTCGGTGCTGGCATTACCATTTCATATTATGATCACCTACACGGGGATTATCACACTTATATTTATGCTGTTCCCCTACCCTGCCGAAACCGTATATGAAAATGGCTTAAGGCAAATGTTTGAAGAGGCATTGCCTATTAATAAACGTGCAAAGCCCAGTGAAGAGCAGCGCCCTATGGTGGTAATCAAAGATGTGCTAGATCAGATTTATACTAAGTCACCGAATGCCGACATTAGCTATGTGTTTGTAAGAAATGCCAATACAGCGACCTCACAAATCGTGGTTTATTTGGCAACCGGCAAAGAGGTTGTAGATAACGGACCACGCTACTTATTCAATGGTGTAACAGGTGAGCTTGAAGCCAGTTCTGGCGAAGATTGGAGCGCTTCGGCGCAGTTTTATGACTCAATGACAGCATTACATAGTGGTCGTTTAGCCGAGCCGTTGCTACGTTGGCTATATTTTTTCTGTGGTGTAGCTGGCTGTGCCATGATAGCTACAGGCTGCATCATGTGGGCAAAGCGCTTACGCGAAAGGCTCAAAGCAGACCAAAAACCAAGTTTTGGGCTTAAGCTCGTTGAGACACTAAATTTAGCCACCCTGATGGGCTTACCGCTAGCAACTTCAGCGTTCTTCATTGCCAATCGTTTATTGCCTTTAGAGTTAGCTGGGCGTGCCGATAAAGAAATACTCGTGTTTTTCTTAGCTTGGCTGGCGATGTTAGTTGTTGCTGTGTTCGGCCGAGAAAAACATCATTGGCGCTATTGTGCATGGCTTAACGCTGCTGCTTGTTTATTAGTACCTGTGGTAAATGCGCTGACAACAGATGGCAATTGGATCACGTATTTACTAACTCAGCAGTGGGCTTTATTCGGTATTGATAGTGCATTTATTTGTGCTGGGCTGTTGTTTTTACTACAAAGCAAAAAAATACCTAGCCATAAAACCGCTACAAACAAGGCTAAATTAAATAAAAACAGGCTGTTAAAGGAGCAACAGGGATGATGGAGTTACTGCAATTTAGTCTCTGCTTTTTTGGGTTTAATTGTTTTGCTCTTGCAAAATTCAATCACTTTCGTGATGTGTTTAAAAAGAAATTAACCGAAAAACAGCGAAGTAGCTTTTTATTCAGCGGCTGGATCAGTATTTTACTAAGTTTAGTGCTTTGTGTGCTGTCAGATGCTGGGTATGGCGCATTGCTGTTTTGCGGTTATATGGCTTTAAGCGTACTTATGCTCATGATTTTATACAGTTTTACTGTTTCATGGGTGAAGCATGTCAGTGTATTAACTATGTCTGTTTTGCTGTTAAGTGGCTTTTCGGTGATGATTTTCTAGTTTAGTTAGTAAAAAGCTGATCTAATGCCATTTTGCAATAAAGCTTAATTGAGCAAATAGTTAAAAAAATGGGTAGGCAATGCCTACCCAAGCAGGGGATTAAATTGGGGGATCACATGTTGTTTCAAATTAACGACGCTAAGTTTGCCTAGCATCCATTACAGTTGTGTTGCACATTCGTGATAGTTTAAAGACAGTTGTAAAGCCCCTTTACAAGCTCTCATGGTCAACATAAATAAGCTCGTCTGTTTTAAAACCATATTCTTTTGCTGTATTTATGAAGTCCTGCATTTGCTGTTCCGTAACGTTAGGAGTGCGCGACAAAAACCATAAATACTCTTTGTTATAGCCAGTAATATAAGCGTATTGATAGTCTTGCTTGTCTAATTCAAACACTACATATGAGCTATAGAATGGCCCAAAGAATGATACCTCTAAGTGACCTATGTCTTGTTGCTCTGCAAACTTAGCTTTACCTTCAGCTTGCTGCCATTCTTTATCTTCAGCGCTATAACCTTTATTGATAACTTTTACACTGCCATCAGGGTTAATTGAGTATTCAGCGGTAATGCCCTCAAGGCCGCGTTCAAATGAATGATCTAAACGTGCAATTTCGTACCAGGTCCCTGTGTATTTGTTTAACTCAAAATTATCGACGGGTTTGATGTTATCTGGCACGCCTGTACACGCAGATAAAATGGCTGTGATACATAAAACCCCGATTAACTTTAATGATGTTTGCACGTTTTTACTCCCTTTAAAAATTAAACAAATTAATACGTTAATAGCACTAATTTAGTTCAATTACGGTAAACTATTAATGTCTAAAATTAAAGATTGAGAACAGCATGAAGATTTGGGTTGATGCAGACGCCTGCCCCGTCGTTATTAAAGAAATATTATTTCGTGCCGCAGAGCGCACGCAGACCTTTACCACATTAGTGGCGAACCATGCGATGCGAGTGCCACCCTCAAAGTTTATTAGCCGTTTGCAGGTATCTTCGGGGTTTGATATTGCTGATAACGAAATCGTTAAACGTATTGAGCCGAATGATTTGGTGATCACCGGTGATATTCCTTTAGCAGCTGAAGTCATCGAAAAAGGCGCACAAGCGCTTAATCCACGCGGTGAGTTGTATACGACCGAAAATATTCGCTCACGTTTAAACGTTCGTGATTTTATGGAAACTATGCGCTCAAGTGGCGTTGAAATGGCCGGTGGCCCGCCGCCTTTAAGCCAAGCAGACCGCCAAAACTTTGCAAATAATCTTGATCGAATCCTCGCTAAAAAGTCATGAGTGTCGTTAAAAGTGTGCCACTGCAGGGTTTTGGTGATGCAGCCTTTAAAGTCGCTGTTTATATAGAAAAGCGCCCGCCGATGCCTGCTTGGCAACAGCTTATGCATTTGCATGCAATGCAACCCGGCCAAATAAACGAAATAAACCAAGCATGTGGTAATGGTTGGCGCAAAGTTTTTAATGTGTATGGCAAAGTACTTTTTGCACTACCAAGTGAATATTATGATTTTGCTAAAAGAGCGGCTGATTGGCAGAGCTTTCGCGATGAACAACTACTGCAAGCATATAGCCAAACTGCATTACTGTTTAGCCCACCGATATTAGGCAAACCAGAGCAATTACATATAATTGCAGGGCGAACCCATGCTAAGCAGCTTATAAATGACGGGCTTTTGCATTGCCAATTAACTTGGCTTGATGATGAATTTGCTATTAGTAAATCAGATAAAGTGATTGTTTGCCCATATTTTGATTA
This sequence comes from Pseudoalteromonas sp. BZA4, assembly GCF_040104395.1. Taxonomy (NCBI): domain Bacteria; kingdom Pseudomonadati; phylum Pseudomonadota; class Gammaproteobacteria; order Alteromonadales; family Pseudoalteromonadaceae; genus Pseudoalteromonas; species Pseudoalteromonas sp. BZA4. The sequence continues at coordinate 43,720 of NZ_JBECOT010000031.1, read as the reverse complement.
CCGCCAGTTGAGCAATATTAAAATTGCACGACTTAGCCAGCTAGTTGCAGATATTTTTTCTTAGTTTCTGGTTTATTGCGTTATTGAGTTAGCAAACTAAGCTTTAAATACTGTAAAACTTAATAGTTATCTAGATGAAAATATTGGTCGTTGACGATATGCCACTTATGCGCCATGTGTTGATAAACATGTTGCGCAGGCTTGATTATAACGATATAACGGAGGCGACTGATGGTGCTCAAGCGTTTGATTTACTGGAAAAACACAGCTTTGATCTGGTGATTACTGATTTGCATATGCCGAAAATGGATGGCAAATATTTGCTTAATCATATTCGCGAAAACCCGCTCCTAAGTGACTTACCCGTTTTAATGGTAACCTGCGAAGACAGTAAGCAAACGGTCAATGAGATGATCACAGCAAAAGTGAACGGTTTTATCATTAAACCATTTTGTTTAAATACACTGCAAAAGCAGTTAAGTCGAATTGTTAAACCAGAATAACCTGCAACAACTGGAGTTAAGAGCGATGTTTAAGCATTTAACAATAGTGAGTTTATTCACTGCCAGCACTGCCATGGCGAGTGCAGAACAATTGACTTTATACACCGAAGTATTCCCTCCCTATAACTTTGTGCAGCACAATCAACTCACCGGTATTAACACCAAAATCATGGAATCTTTGTGCGAAAGAGCCAAGTTGAGCTGTACGTTTAGTGTATTGCCTTGGAAGCGCGCAATGTCACTAACACTCGCCCAACCCAATGCTGGAATTTATTCTACTTCACGCACCGCAAAGCGAGAAACTCAATTTTACTGGGTTGGTCCTTTGGTATCTGGACATTCATGTTTATACCGTTTAAATGCTCGCAACGACATTAAAGTGACAAGTACACAGTCGTTGCAAAACTACACCATTGGCGTATCTCGTGGTGATGTTTATCAAACCGTTCTTGCTGATTTTAACCTTGCTGAAGGCCAGCAATTTTTAACTTACTCAAAAAAGTTTGAAGAGCTAAAAATGTTTAAGCAAGGTAAGCATGACTTGCTGATTGGCTCCTCTCTCACTCTGTCATCACAATTGATGAATGTAGGTATGAGCCCAGACCAAGTCACACCGGTATTTGAGTTAAAGCACCCTGCTTTAGTGGGTAATTACTTAGCACTTAACAAAAACACATCGCCAGAGTTGATCACTAAGCTGCAACACGCCCTCGATACCATGAAGGAAGAAAACCTGATTGACTCTCTTGTTGATCAGTTTGTAGCAGAGGATAGGCACTCTCACGGCGAAGCATCCAAAGTCTCAGAGCAGTGCTTAAATGGCTCTGCCATTTACTAACTTGGAGAGGTTTTAGGTAAGTTGGTCGCTGTATTTCTTATTTTAGAAGTCAATCGCGATTTTTCGCGCTCGAACGCAAAGCCATTGCCTGATTTTTAATTGCTTTTTATAGTGGTTAAAACAATAACAAGGGCAAAAAATTATGAAACCAACTCCACTATTTAAAAGCTTAGTGCTAGCAGTATGCTTAGGCGCAACAGGCGCCTCTCAAGCTTACGATCGCATCACTGGCCATAACTTTGCTAGTCGTTCTGAAGTCATTGCACAATCAGGTATGGTTGCAACATCACAGCCGTTAGCTACGCAAGTGGGCTTACAAGTATTAAAAGACGGTGGTAATGCCATTGATGCAGCTATTGCGGCAAATGCAGTGCTTGGTCTGGTTGAACCGACTGGGTGTGGAATTGGTGGTGATTTATTTGCCATTGTTTGGGATAACAAAAGCAAGCAACTTTACGGTTTAAATGCCTCTGGTCGTTCACCACAAAGCTTGTCTTTTGATACTTTAAAAGCACAAGGTGACTACATTCCTGCTTATGGGCCATTGCCTGTGTCGGTACCTGGTGCAGTAGATGGTTGGTTTGAGTTACATAAAAAGTTTGGCAAAACACCAATGAAAGCCTTACTCCAACCTGCTATCGACTACGCTGAAAATGGCTTCCCTGTGTCTGAACTGATTGCTTATTACATGCAAAAAAGTGTGGCTGCACGAGGTAAATACCCAGGCTTTAAATATGTATATATGCCTGATGGGGCAATGCCTGAAAAAGGTGAAATCTTTAAGAACCCTGCCCTTGCAAACACCTATCGTAAAATTGCCAAAGGCGGCCGCGATGCCTTTTATAAAGGCGATATTGCTAAAGAAATTGGTCGCTATATGAAAGAAAACGGCGGCTACTTATCGTATGAAGATTTAGCTGCGCACCATAGTGAATGGGTTAAGCCTGTGAGCGCCGATTATAGAGGATATACGCTTTGGGAATTGCCACCAAATGGCCAAGGTATTGCTGCACAGCAAATTCTGAATATTCTTGAAGGTTACGATATCAAAGCTATGGGCTTTGATAGCCCAGAATACGTACACACCTTTGTTGAAGCGAAAAAACTCGCGTTTGCAGATCGTGCAAAGTATTACGCCGATCCAGCGTTTAACACCATTCCCGTACAAACACTTATTTCGCAGCAATATGCTGACCAAAGACGCAAACTGATAGACCCTAATAAAGCCGCAAAACGCGACCATGCAGGCCCAGTAGAAGGCGATACCATTTATATGACGACCGCCGATAAAGACGGCAACATGGTTTCACTTATTCAAAGTAATTACCGAGGCATGGGCTCAGGTATGACACCGGCAAAATTAGGTTTTGTATTGCAAAACCGTGGCGAAATGTTCGCGCTTAAAAAAGGCCACATGAACCAATATGAGCCAGGCAAACGACCGTTTCATACAATCATTCCTGCGTTTGTCACCAAAGATGGCAAGCCATATATGAGTTATGGCGTAATGGGCGGCGCCACACAGCCACAAATGCACGCTCAAATACTTATCAACATGATTGATTTTGGCATGAACCTACAAGAAGCCGGTGATGCACCGCGTATTCTGCACACAGGTTCATCGCAGCCGACAGGTGAGATCATGGAAGACGGCGGTTTTGTTAGCTTAGAGTCAGGTTTTTCGATGGAAACCCGCCGTGAGTTAATGAAAAAAGGCCACACCTTACAAGACGCGGTGGGCCCATACGGTGGTTATCAAGCAATATTGAAAGACCCGAAAACCGGCGTTTATTACGGCGCATCTGAAACCCGTAAAGACGGCCAGGCCGCGGGGTATTAGGCTATTGCTGGGTAGAGCGGAGCGAAACCCAACAAGTTAGCGAGTTTCAAGAGTAAAGTTAGCGAGTTAAAAGAGCTGTCAGCTCGTAGGTTGGGTAGAGCGCAGCGAAACCCAACTAGTTAGCGAGTTTCAAGGGGAAAAAGTAAAGTTACATCGCGTAGGCGTGAAATTTATTTCGCGCGATGGCTCTAACTTTACTCTTTGAATTTACAAACTTTATCCTGCCTTGATTCAAGCAACTCAATTCTGAATATGTACATTTTAAGAAGTCGGTTGTATTAGGTGAGTTTCGCGTAAAGTTTATTTCGAGATAACGCCGCATAGCGGGCAGATTATGCTTGGCTAAAATGCGGAGAGAAGTGGCACTCCCCATATGTTACTGCCCCAACGAACCCGCAAGCGGTTTAAGTAGTTTGCTATATGACAATGCCTAAAGCTGCCTAGTTAAATAAAAAACTAGAAGTATTTCTAAGCCCATAAACACGACACTCATAATAATGTCAAAAACCTTCCATACTGCGCCACGCTTTGAATACTCAATGAGAATCCTTTGCTGATATGAAGACGATAGAAAATATAGCCAGCCACGGTAGACCCACTTAAAACAGCTCCCAATCTCAGAAATAAACTCTAGCAATCAACAACTCCTGACACATAAACAGCAAAAGTAAAATTGGGAAACTATTCTTCCTGACATATAACGGCCGTGTTAAGCAGCACAAAATCCCTGGCTAAAATTAGCGGTGAAGGAGCGTTAGCCAGACTTTAGACATCCATCCATTAATTTATGAGCTTTTATATGCACTTTAATCTTTATCTTTGGATAAGTAATAAAGTATTTGGATATAAATCCATACTCCAATTAACCCAACTATTGAAGCAATGAATACGATAGAATTATCTTCGTAAGTTAGGCAAGCAACGCAAAAAAGTAATGAAGCTATGACCTTATACGTAATTTTAACTTTTACGCTAATTGAGTTTTTAATAGCTAGTTTAGTCTCAACACGTTGCATTAACTTATTGAACATACTTTTATCTGGCAAGCGCTAAAACCTCCTCACCGTTAAAGTTAACACTTAGTTGAATACAACCTTCAGATATTATTTGAACATCGACAAATGAATCTTGAGCTGCACTATACATTTTTGCATCCCAATTTGCTGAAGTTAAACCAGACTTAAGGCCTTTTAAAACTACTAACCCGACTGCTTTAGCATTGTTATCATGAGAATGAACAGAGATTTCGCCTTTACTTAAGTCGACTAGCAATTTTGCTGGCTTAGTTGAATGTTTCCAAATACCAGAGATATCGCAGTCAGCTTGAACCTCTGTGGAATAAATTGAGGTTACTAAAAGAGAACTTAAAACTAAGAATCTGAGCATGAATATCCTTTGCATGTAACACCCGGTTTGCGGGTGAAAATATGGGCTAAAATTAGTGACAAACGAGCACTAGCCAAGCGTTTTTCATTCTTTAGAGCTCGTTGGGTAAGCGAAGCGGTGTATTGATGCGCTTGTTAGGCTTGTGGCCGAAAATAAAATTCATAGTGAGTAACCTCTGATGGATCTTCATTGATAGTTTCAATAGCTTCCATAAACGTTATTTGTCTTTCCCTGCTGAATGATGCGTTGAATTCCATATGTGGTTGTCTAGTACCATCAGGGAAAACTGTAAAGGCGTCATACCCCAAGAAGTAAAAACCTTTTTCGTATAACAACTCAATCACTCTTAAAGCCTGTTCACGAGCGATTAGAACACCTGATCCGATGATGATATAAGGTAAACCCCAATCTTCATATAACTCAGAGCTTTTCATTTGATACCAACCCCCCAATAAGCGGCAAGTTACGAGCGTAAGCTAAGTTTTAGACACCCTCGTTTAAACGGCTTGTTATAAGGTTACTTACTCTTACTCTTTCTCTTTATTAAATAGACGGTGTATCGATAACTGAAAAGCAGAGCAAATACTATTAAACCAAATTTAAATGGAAACCACTCCAAGCCTGTTTCTGCAAGACCGGCTAAAATACATAGTCTATAAAGAGGCTCCCAAACGATACAAACTAGAGAATAAGCAAAAGCATCTGGCGCAAGTAAAATAGCAAATTTTAGCTTCTCTTTTAGTAAATTAAACATCAACTCTCGATATACACGCCCCCATAAAGGGCTAAAATTATTGGCCTAAATTAGCGACGAAGCAGCGCCGTGTTTTTGCCCCAATAACTATATGGAACGAATCCATGCTTTTGTTATATGGCATTTTGTAAAAGTGCTTGTTTGATTTTGGCATGTATTTCAACACCTTTTGAGCAGGTTATTGAATGGGCAGAAGCTAACTCCCTATTTACCAAGCTATAGAGGTGTTGAAACACAAGATTAGCTAATTCGTCTTGAGTTATAATACCTTTTTCCATGCAAATATAGCTTTCCCGGTTAACCAGAATTTCCGTTAATTTATCTACTACGTCGTTTGATTTTGGTTTTGGAACACCTAAGTCTTCCGCAATCAAATTGCAACATTCAATAAGTGCTTTTTCGGAGTAACTGATAGAGGTTTCCTCATAGCAGATAAAAATTTTACAATGTATGCATCTCGCATATTTCTAGCGACGTCACGCTAATGTATTTAGTAAATCTACTATAAACAAATAACGTAATACATTGCTAACTATAAATTTTTATTGATACTAAAGATGTTCAGAAAGAAAAATTGCTCAACGCTGATTTTCATCTTATTTGCAGGGGATGTGGTTGGGAATTAGCGAGCCATGAACCATCGCGCGAAATAAATTTCACGCCTACGGTAACTAATCCATCTCAGCAGCGAGTAGGCATCAACGACTTAAAGCTTATGACTTACAGCTTAAAGCGCCTTTACTCTTTCCCCTTTTAACTCGCTAACTTTAGTTGGGTTTCGCTACGCTCTACCCAACCTACGAGTTGACAGCTCTAGAACGTAGCTAACTCCCAACCACATACCCAGCAAAACCAAGCACTTTAAAATACTGTTTTGGGGTGCTGAAGCGGGTTTCATTCATTAACTCTGAAAAACGAATGCGGTCTAATGGGTAAAACTCGTGCTCTAGGTTGTGGCGCATGCGTTCTACGCCGACTTCGGTTAAACCTAACTGCGTACAAAGCTGTAGTTGAGATTCGCGCTCAAAAGCGGTTTCTGGGCGCATTAAATCGGCTATGTATAAGTTGCTCGATTTTTTAAGTTTGCTGTGAATCGCTTTTAATAACGCTTTTTTATCGCCGTTATCTTCAACAAAGTGCATTACCAGTAAACACAGTGCGGCGTCACATTGAGTGTCGATGTCGTTGATATCACCGCAGTGTACTGTTACGCGGTCGCTGATGTTATGCTGGCCAAACTGTTGCTCGGCAATATCGAGCATGTCTTGTGAAATATCTTGAGCAATAAACTGCCAGCTTGGTTTTAGCGCCGCTAATTCGATGATTTCTTTACCAGTTCCGGCACCAACCACTAAAATGCACGCATCATCGTTCAGCGTGCTTGTTAATTGGGCTGCGGTTGCTTGATGTAATAGCTCATAACCTGGAACTAGGCGCAAAATGCGTTCGTCGTAGTGATTTGCTTCTTCGAGATTAAAAGTTGGCATGCTAATCCTTTAAATAACTGAGATGGTCGAATAACCACCTGGCTTTTTCGCTACATGCACTTGCGTGGCAACACGTTCGGTCATTTCTGATACATGAGAAATAACCCCTACTTTGCGGCCTTGTGCTTGTAGTGAGTCAAGAGCATCCATCGCGATGCTTAACGTTTCACTGTCCAACGTACCAAACCCTTCGTCGATAAACAAAGAGTTTATCTGTACTTTATTCGACGACAACGAAGCAAGCCCAAGCGCTAGTGCTAACGATACTAAAAATGACTCACCCCCCGATAATGTATTAACAGAGCGCTGCTCATCGGCCATGTCTTTATCGATAATAGCGATATCGAGCGTTTGCCCTATGGCTGTTAGTTTGTAGCGTTTATTTAGGGTTTGTAAGTGACTATTCGCATAATGTAGCAGTATTTTTAAGGTTTGCGTTTGCGCTAAATTACGCATGGTTTTGCCGCTGGCATCCCCGAGCACCTTATTGAGTAAATGCCAGTGCTCATAGCTTTTTTGCTGTTCAACCAATTGCTTTTGTTTATCTTCAAGCGCTTCGCTATTTTGTTGATGGGTTTTAAGCTCAGTCGCAACTTGCAATAGTGCATTATTCGCTTGTACTTGTTGCTCTGTGGCTTGATTAAGCTGTAATTGCAGCTCATCTTCACCGAGAGCTGGCTTGTCTTTTTGGTGCTGAGCCAGCGCTTGTTGTCGTTGTTTTAAAAGCGCCTCTGCGTCTTTTAAGCTACTTTCGGCGGTGTGGTAATCTGCCAGAGTTTGTTTTATTTCAGCGGGGTTTATCGTTAATAGCTGACTAACGGCTTGCTCATCCAAACTTGGGTGCTGCGTTTTAAAATCATTAAACCACAGGCTAAATCGCTCATTAAGCGCTGCTTGCTCAGCGGTGAGCTCTTTTTCACGCTCGTCAATATTGGCGATTTGAATGGCTTGTTCGTCACGCGCCTTCACCGCATTACTATGGTTTGTCTGGGCAAGTTGCAGTGCTTGCTGCGCTGAATCTATCGCCTTTTCAAGCTCTGCTATAAACTCATCTACCGATATCGCCGCGTTACTAAATAAGCCCTCGCGCTTTGATTGTATCTGCGTGAGTTCGTTTTGAGTTTGGCTTAGTTGCTCGTTGCACTGAGTTAAAGAGGTATGTGCTTCGTCAAGCTGCGGCGTTACATGTGCAAGGTGCTGCTCAATGGCTTTTAAGCTAGTTTTAAGCTCATCTGCCGTTTGCAGCGAAGCTTGATAAGCCTCAACGTGCTCTGCAATGTTCTCTAAAGAAATGCTTTGTGTATTGAGTGCCTGCCACCAAGGTGCACTAGTGAACTGTTGATTCAGTGTCGTATAAAGCTGCTGATGCTCATCATTGAGCTCGTTTAAACGTGTTTGCTGATTATTCAGCTGTTGCTGTAATTCGTTTAACTGCTGCTCTTTGCTATGAAGCGCTTGCCCTTGCTGATTATACTCAGCTTGCTTAGCCGCAAGCGTGTTTTGCAGCTGCTGTTGCTGCTCGAGGGTTTTGTAGTATTGCTGTTTTTGCAAGCTTAGCTGTTGCTGACGCTCGTTTAACTGATCTTCGGTTAAATCATTTAGCTCAGTACGATTAGCCGCCATGGTTTCTTTGAGGCTTTGTTGTTGCGCGCTTAGTTCTGATATTTGCCCCGTTAACGAGCTTATCTGTTGGCTGCATGCCGCCAGCTCATTACTTTTTGCTTGCTGTAATGCTTGCTGAGCTTTTAAGTGCTGTTTGGCGTTAGTTAACTGGTTGGTAAAGTCGTTAATAAGTTGACTAAATTGCTCGTTTACCATTTCTTCATGCATAAACGGGTGCTCTTTTGAGCCACATACTGCACACGGCTCCCCTGCCTTTAAAGTGGCGCGTAACTGGCTAACCCCTTCACTGGCTCTTAACTGCACTTGCTGTAAGTTTTGCTCACAAAACGAAACCTGCTGCTGTGCTTGCTCTGCACCTTGCTGCGCATCTTTTAATGCTGTTTGTAGTTGCTGCTCAGTTTGGCTTAATGTGCTTAGCTGGGTTTGCCAATTTTTTAACTGCTGATGATTAGTTTGCCACACTTGGCGCTTTTCAATCAGGTGCTTAATCGCTTCAAGCCCCGCATCAATATCTGCCATTGATTGGGTGTTTAAACTCGATTTAAAGGCGGTATCTTGATCAACTAAGCGCTTAATTTCTTGCTCAAGGGTTTGAAACTGGGTTTTGCACTGCTGCGCGGCTGTTTGCTGCTCATCAATTTTAGGTTGAAGAGCTTTTACGTTTTGCTGTGATTGGCTAATTGTGTGCTGTTGCTGGCTAAAGCGGCTTAACTCACTTTTAAAGAATGACCAGTCTTTTGCTAATGGTTGCCATTGTGCATGCGTTTCTAAATAGCTATTTATTTGCGCTTGTTGATCGAGCTGTTTTTGCTGCTCTGCTTTATGGCTATTTAGTGTATTAGTCAGCTCTTGATGATGGTGCTTAGCTTTCTCTGCTTGTACTTTTTGCGCCGCTGCTTGCTGGTTTAATACGGCAAGTTGCTTATCTAACTCACGGGCCTGGCTAATAATAGGTTGCGCGTCTTTTTGTGCTTGCTTTGCTTGGTTTAGTTGCGCGGTTTGCTTCTCAAGTGTTTGCTCAGCGTCTTTGATCAGTGTTTCATGGTCAACATTTAAAAGCTGCTCACGGTTTTTAATAAGTTGCCCATGTTGAGCAGCAATCGAAGTAACGCGCTCGCGGTTATCTTTTATTTCTAAGCATTGCTGAGCTTGTTTCGCTTCAGTGGCTTTTTCAGCAAGCGCGTTTATTTGTTGCTGTAACTCTTGCTTTGCTTGCTCAGCTTGGTTTAGCTGTTGCTGCTGCTGAGATGCTTGCTTGTACCACGTTTGGTACTGTTCAAATTGTTTTATTTGCTTTTGCAACTCAGCAAGTTTAGCCTCAAGCGCTTTTTGTTCTGCTTGTTTCGTTTCGACCTCTTCAGGGCTTAAAACCTGATAGTTGCTTAAACTTAACTTTAACTGCTCTAATGCTTGCAGCTGATCACGATGGCGCTCAAAAATTCGCTGTCCAATGCGGCTAAATTTATCGGTGCCTGTTAAGCATTCAAGTAGTTGCGCACGCTCATCCCCTGTTGCTTTTAAAAATGCCGCGAATTCATGTTGCGCAAGTAGTACAGCGCGTGAGAATTGCTCAAAGCTTAAACCTATAATACGCTCGATTTCTTTACTTGCAGCACTCCTATCAGCGATTAGGGTTTTATCAGGCAAGGTGTGTAAGGTGTGTTCAGCCTTTTTTAATTTACCCGTAGCTTTGTTATGTGCACGGCTAAACATTAAGCGTGCACGGTAATGTTGCTTATCTTGGCCAATAAAGTCGACTTCGGCATAGCCCTGCCCTGCCCCGCGGCGTAATAAGTTTCGCGAGTCATTGAGTTTGATATTGTCGCCGTTAAAGTCAATTTTATTGCCTGTATCGCCGCGTAATCTTGCTGTTTTGTTATAAAGCGCTAAGCAAATGGCATCGAGTAATGTGCTTTTACCGGCGCCAGTATCACCGGTGATGGCAAACAACCCCGCCTCTTTTAAAGGCGAAGCGCTAAAGTCGACTTCGGCGTCTAAGATAGAGGCGAGTTGATGAACACGAATTGCTAAAATTTTCATAGTAGGTCCTCTGCATTCAACTCATCGATCACTTGGCTTAGTAAACCTTCTAGTTCTTTTGGCACCGCCTGCCCTGCCATATCTTTATTGTTTGCAAATGCTTGCTCTAAAAGTGAATGTGGGTTTAGCGCTTCAATTTGCGAGACATCTTCAAATAGAGTTTGTTCATCGTCTTGCTGATTGCCCTGCTGACGTACCCTTTCAATGCCACAAAACTTAACCTGCTTACCTTCAAGGGCTTGTTCTATTTGTTCTCTGAAAGTGGTGTCAGTGTCATGGGCGCTCAATTTAACCCGTAGATATGGCGCTAAATCTTCATCCGTTAAATCGAGTTGTTTTATAAGCTCACAGAGTTCGTTCAGTGGCACGCAGTCTTTTTCTGGTAGCAACATGACTTTACAAAAGCTAGGAATGTAAAGGGGGTTTACAGAAGTACCAGAGTCACTAATCTCTACTAGTACAACTTGATGCTGATAGCGTCTTTCAGAAAATGACATCGGCATTGGCGTGCCACTGTAGCGAATGGTCTCTTTCTTCGCGACGGTCTGAGCTTTATGAAGATGCCCTAGTGCGACATAATCAGGTTGATCAGTAAATATGCTTGCCGATATCGCATCTTCACCGCCAATGACTAAATTGCGTTCAGAATCAGATGAGATGTCTCCGCCTTTTGCATGCAGGTGGCCCATAGCAATTAATGGCGCGTTTGGTAACTCGCTTGCTGCTTGCAATGCATCTTTGTAGGCAAGAGCAACGGCTTGGTTGTAACTTAACGGTTGCTCTTGTTGGCGGTTATAACTGCTTAAATCACTGCTACGTAAAAATGGCATGGCAACAACATTCGCATCGCCGTTTTTTGTGCTGATTGGCAGTACCACTTCATGAGGAGCGTTGCTATCAAAGCGGCCAACAACATGGGTATCAAACTGAGCTAATAAAGGTTTTGCTGCCATAATACGATTTGCTGAATCATGGTTGCCAGCAATAATCACTATGTGTAAGTCAGGGCAATGCTGCTTAGTGGTTTTAATAAATTGGTAGAGTTGGTTTTCTGCGCTGGCAGGTGGCGTTGCCGTATGATAAATGTCACCCGCAACCAGTAGTAAGTCGATCTGTTCTGACACAAGCGTATCGGTTAACCAAGCTAGAAATGCTTGATGCTCATCGAATCGGGAATGCTCGTAGAATTGTTGGCCTAAATGCCAATCAGATGTATGAAGGACTTTCATTAAACGCTCTTATTATTTATTAAGAGCGTCAATATACCTAAGCTGAGCCAAGATGCCCAGCCTGGTTTGTTAACTTAAGCTATACCAAGCAAAAACCACCATAGGCAATGCTAACAATGCCATTATCATAGGTACTTTAAGCGCTTTGGTTTGCTTAGCTTGTAAAATCTTAAGGGCATTTGTTTCATTACATGCCGCTACTTTGTCGATATAAAAATACCCTGAATCTAGGTACTGCTTACAATTTTGTTCGTCCGCTGGAATTGCAATTAGTTCTTGTTGTTTTTTTAGGATATAGAAATCCATACGCTCACCGAATTCTATGCTGATTACCAAACATTTTGGGGTTTAAAATGCATGCTTCGCAGACCCCAAAATCAAAAAAGTGGGCGATTTTAAATACAAATGGCAGTAAATTTCAATAGCAAATGTCGCAAAATTTAATTTATTGCAAAAATAATGGCAATTAAGGATAAAATTACCAGTGCAGTCGGGTAAATTAGCCACTTTTTAGACCCATTTACACTCGGGTTCGTGCGAGATAATGCATCTGACTCATCACAAGCTGCAATCACTTCGACAAATTCAAATCCGCGTTGTTTGTACTCGTTTAAAATCGATTCTTGAGCAGGAATGGCTGCTAAACGAGAGTCTTTTTTTACAATATAAAACTTCATCTAATCACCCTTTCATCATTAACTAGAATTTAAGTCGATTACCTTCTTTTTAACTGTAATACTTTGGGATGAATTAGTGCTGAACTAAAATTAACCAGTGTTTTGTAAAGGGGGTTTACAAGGTGTTAATCAAGGCAATTTTTTTGTGAAAAATAGGTCTTCAATAAAACATCGAATACTACCCGAAAAATCCCGCACTTTATCGTTATTTTATTGCAACTTTGTTAGCAGTTTGCGATGGTACGCTGGCAAATTAATTACAGGATTAACAATGAAAAAAGCAGTTCTCAAATTGAGTGCTTTGGTATTGCCTTTAGCAGTATCTTCAGCTGTGATGGCGTCATCTATTGAGCAAACTAAAGGCTCATTCGTTGACAAGTTCCGTCAGCTAGATGAAGCACTTCCAACTCCAAACGTATACCGTAGTGCAGCCGGTGAACCCGCTGAAAATTACTGGCAACAGCAAGTAAACTACGACATCGATGTAAAGCTTGATGAAAAGAAACGCCGCTTAACAGCAAGCCAAACTATCGAATACAAAAATAACTCGCCGCATACTTTAAAATATCTTTGGTTACAACTAGACCAAAATATCTTTAAATCTGACTCAATTGCTGAAATGACTTCAACTTTCAATGGTAAAACATTGCAAGGTGACCCTCAGCCAAAATCAACTAAATTGAGCTTAGGTCAGTTACGTCGTCAGCAATTCATGGCCGACAACGAGCTGGGTTATGAAATCGCCAATGTTAAAGACGAAGACGGAAAAGAGCTTAAAGTTACTGTAGTAGATACCTTAATGCGTATCGACTTAAACGAGCCGCTTAAACCGGGTAAAGACGTTGAGTTCAGCATGGACTTCGCCTTTAACATTGTTGAAGAAGACGCCGTTGGCGCGCGTTCAGGTTATGAACACTTTGAAGAAGATGGTAACGATATCTTCTTATTAGCGCAGTGGTTCCCTTGTCTTGCTGCATACACTGACTATGAAGCCTGGACTAACAAAGCTTTCTTAGGCAGCGGTGAGTTTACGCTTGAGTTTGGTGATTACGATGTAGAAATTACAGTACCTGCTGATCACATCGTATCGGCAACGGGTCAACTTGATAACGCTCGCAGTGTTTTAACCAGCACACAGCGTAAGCGTCTTGAGCAAGCTGAAGATACTAAGCGCCCTGTTTTCATCGTGACTGAAGAAGAAGCGCTAGAAAACGAGAAAGAAGGCACAGACAAAACAAAAACATGGCACTTCAAAGCTGAAAATGTACGTGACTTTGCATGGGCATCTTCACGTAAATTTATGTGGGATGCAAAAGGCTATCATCAAGGCGGTAAAGATCAGCCGTTAGTAATGGCAATGTCTTTCTACCCGAAAGAAGGTGGCGACCTTTGGAAGAAGTACTCTACTGAAGCTGTAGTCCATACAATGGAAGTGTATTCGCGCTTCTCGTTTGACTACCCTTACCCTGTGGCTCAGTCTGTAAATGGCCCTGTAGGTGGTATGGAATATCCAATGATCACCTTCAACGGTCCGCGTACTGATTTACAAGACGACGGTACACGTACTTACTCACAAGCAGAAAAACGTTTCTTAATCGGCGTTGTTATCCACGAAGTAGGTCACATTTACTTCCCTATGGTGGTTAACTCTGATGAACGTCAATGGACGTGGATGGATGAAGGCCTTAATAGCTTCTTAGATGGCGTTGCTGGTCGTGAATGGGACCATACAATTCCTTGGGGTGTTGAACCTCGTGATATCGTTGCATACATGAAGTCTGAAAACCAAGTGCCTGTTATGACTCAGTCAGACAGCGTATTACGTTTAGGCCCTAATGCTTATACTAAGCCTGCTGCTGCACTTAACATTTTACGTGAAGTGATCCTTGGTCGTGAGTTATTCGATTTTGCATTTAAAGAATATGCACAGCGTTGGAAGTACAAGCGCCCTACTCCTGCAGATTTCTTCCGTACTATGGAAGAAGCATCAGGTGTTGACCTAGATTGGTTCTGGCGTGGTTGGTTCTACACCACAGATCACGTTGACATCTCGCTAGACAAGGTTTACCAACTTCGTTTAGATACCAAAAACCCTGATATCGACTTTAATCGTTTACGTGATATCGAAGCTGACAAGCCAATGCCGTTATTCGTAAAACGTAATAAAGAAGAAGGCAAAAAACTGTGGGTTGAAGAAAACCCAGACGTAACTGACTTCTACGACGAAAACGACCGCTTTACAGTAACTAACAAAGAGCGCAACGCGTATAACAAATTCCTTAAAGGTTTAGAGCCTTGGGAACGTAAAACGTTTGAGCGTGCAATCAAAGAAGATAAAAACTACTACGTACTTGAGTTCTCAAACTTAGGTGGCTTAGTCATGCCTATCTTATTAGAGCTTACTTATGAAGATGGTACGAAAGAAGAGCAGTACATTCCGGCTGAAATCTGGCGTCGTAACCACAAGCATGTACAAAAGCTAATTGTTACAGAAAAAGGTAAAAACCTAGTATCTGTAACAGTCGACCCACGCTGGGAAACAGCGGATGTTGATGTAGAAAACAATAACTACCCGCGTCGTATTATTCCATCACGCATTGAAGTGTACAAACGTGAGAAGAGTAAAGCGAAAGTTAGCCGCGATATCATGCAAGATATTAAAACTGAGCTGAAAAAAGACGACGAAAAAGATGCTGAGGAGCAAAAATAATGCGCTTTGCAGCGATTATTTTTGCTTTGTTACTGAGTGCGCCAAGCATGGCGCACCAGTTAAAAGCGTCTGTGACTACCGTGTTATTTAACAAACGCACTAACAACATAGAGCTGATGCATCGTTTTTATTTACATGATACAGAACACGCCGTTGAACATTTGTTTGACGGCAATGCTGATATCTTAAGTAATAAAGAAGATCAAAAGCGTTTTGCTGATTATGTTGAGTCACATATTGCTCTACAAACTTTAGGTGGCAAACCACTTGAACTTAAAGATGTGGGTGCGCAAGTTGATGGTAAATTCTTTTGGGTTTATCAAGAAGTCACGATACCTGAGGGAATTCATGGCATTCGTATGAGCAACGGAGCACTTCGTGACCTATGGCCTGCACAAGTGAATATGGTAAACATTGAAGGCAAAGGAAAGGTAAAAACACTGACCTTTAGCCAAGATGATACCTGGCTTGAGGCAAGGTTTGAGTCGGTCAATCCAGAGTAATACCAATCCAAAAGGATTAAAAAAGTTCCTTTTTTAATCCTTTGATCCTTTAATTAACCCATTTCGTAAACTATCTTATTAATGGGCTTCAAAATTTTCCCAACTCTCATATACAGGGATTTATATGACTATCCATGACAACAATATCCGTGGTGTAATCTTTGACTTAGATGGTACTTTGGTTTCATCAGAGTTGGATTTTTCACTGATCAAAGCGCAGGTAGGCTGTCCTGTTGAGAATGACTTACTTGCTTACATTGCATCATTACCTTCGCCTTACATGCGTGAAGAGGCGATGAACATAGTTCATCAGCATGAACTCATAGATGCACAACACGCTCATTTATTGCCAGGTGTTGCTGATGCAATAACTAGGCTTAAAGAAAATAACATCCCGATGGCGATTGTAACTCGTAACTACGACCGTGCAGCTGCTATTAAATTAAAGAATAACCCCTTACCAATAGAAACTGTGCTGACTCGCTCTGATGCGCCAGCTAAGCCTGATCCAAGTGCCTTGAATGCGATTGCGACATTATGGGAGCTTGATCAATCAGAGTTACTTTATGTTGGCGATTACTTATTTGATATTCAGGCTGCGCATAATGCCAATATGCGTGCTTGCTTGTACGCACCAGATGAAATTCCTGAGTATGCGAATCAGGCCGATTATGTAATGCATCATTTTTCAGAACTACCTACTTTGGTTGACTCATTCCAAGAAAATAAGGTGTTATGTTAAATAGCCTTGTTTTTTATTTTTCCTGAGTAATTGTTAGTTTTTTATTTTTCAAAATGTCCTAGTACTAGCCCAAGCCGTCATGAGTTGCTAAAATATCGGCAATTATCAAATGTATTCATAGAGGCATAAGATGGGCAGAGCATTTGAAGTCCGCAAAAACGCCATGGCTAAAACAGCCAATGCAAAAACTAAAGTAAATTCTAAGTACGGTAAAGAAATCTACGTTGTTGCTAAAAATGGCGAACCAGATCCAGAAGTTAACCAAGCGCTAAAACGTATTATTGAGCGTGCAAAAAAAGACCAAGTTCCAGCACACGTAATCGATAATGCAATCAAAAAAGCCGCCGGTGGAGCAGGGGAAGACTATTCTCCAGCACGCTACGAAGGCTATGGCCCTGGTAACTGTATGGTAATTGTAGACTGTTTAACTGATAACCCTAACCGTACTATCAAAGATGTACGTTTACCGTTTACAAAAACAGATTCAAAAATTGGCACACCGGGTTGTGTAGCGCATATGTTCGATCACTTAGCTGTTTTAGGCTTTGAAGGTGATGACGACGAAGTTGTACTTGAAGCGCTAATGATGGCTGATGTAGACGTAACGGATGTAGAAGTAGAAGATGGCAAAGTGTCAGTTTTCGCTCCACATACTGAGTACTACAAAGCAAAAACTGCTCTTGAAGAAGCATTTGAAGGTATTAACTTTGAAGTAGACGAAATTACGTTTGTTCCACAAGTTCATACTGACATCACTGATCCAGATGATATCGCAAACTTTGAAAAGTTTATTTCTATGCTTGATGACTGTGATGACGTGCAAAACGTTTATCACAATGCGATTGTCAAAAACTAATTTTTAAAAAATTAGTACGTAAAAAGGGGCATTTGGTAACAAATGCCCCTTTTTTAATAGATTTTTATTATGCCATGAATGGTGGCTATTCACTGTCGTTATGATTTAAATTGATATTAGTCAAAAAAAAGCAGCCCTTGGGCTGCTATGAACGACACATGAAACTCGAAGGGGAGTTGTGTAGTGGCTAATTTAACGACTTATACTTTATACGGAACGCATGCAATAATGGTTCAGTATAGCCACTAGGTTGTTTAACTCCCTCTAATACAAGGGCTAAAGCTGCTTGATAAGCAACGCTTTGTGCTAAAGTTTCGGCTGAATCAGCCATATTATTGTAGGCCGGATCACCTTCATTTTGACCATCAACAACTTTCGCCATACGTGCCATGGTTTTTCTAATTTGCTCTTCAGAACAAACGCCATGATACAGCCAGTTGGCCATGTGCTGGCTTGAAATACGCAGTGTGGCACGGTCTTCCATTAAACCGACATGGTTGATGTCTGGTACTTTTGAGCAACCAATACCTTGGTCAATCCAACGTACAACATAACCTAAAATACCCTGAGCATTGTTATCAAGTTCGGCTTGAATATCTTCTTTGCTTAAGCTGCTGGCATCTTTCATAAGTGGCGGAGTGAGTAAGCTGGTAAGGCTTGCTTCTTTGCGGTCCATAAGCGCTTTTTGACAAGCAAATACATCAATATCGTGATAATGCATAGCATGCAGTGTTGCTGCAGTAGGAGAGGGCACCCACGCGGTATTTGCACCACTTTTAGGGTGACCACTTTTTTGTTCCATCATTAACGCCATTTTATCTGGCATTGGCCACATACCCTTACCAATCTGTGCTTTACCACTAAGGCCAGTTGCAAGACCAATATCTACGTTGCGGTCTTCGTATGCGCTGATCCAAGGTTCAAGTTTAATAGCGCCTTTTGGCAGTACTACACCTGCTTGCATTGAAGTATGAATTTCGTCACCAGTGCGGTCTAAGAAGCCGGTATTGATGAATACAACACGCTTTTTAGCTTCGAAAATACAGGCTTTTAAGTTAGCTGAAGTACGACGTTCTTCATCCATAATACCCATTTTAATGGTGTTTGCAGGCAAACCTAACAGCTGCTCCACACGCGTAAATAGAGTATTTGTAAATGCCACTTCTTCTGGGCCATGCATTTTTGGTTTAACTATATTAATGCTATTAGCCGTTGAATTCTTAAGGCTGTTGGTACCTTTTAAGTCATGAAGTGCTGCAGTGCTGGTGATAATGGCATCCATAATGCCCTCAAACACGTCATTGCCTTCACTATCTTGGATAGCTGGGTTAGTCATTAAATGGCCAACATTACGCACAAACATCATGCTACGGCCTTTTAGCGTGATTGTTTCACCACTTAAAGCTTGGTATTGGCGGTCTTGTGCTAAACGACGCTCAATGGTTTTACCGCCTTTGTTAAATGCTTCTACAAGGTTTCCTTGCATTAAACCAAGCCAGTTTTGATAAACGTTTACTTTGTCTTCGGCATCAACGGCAGCAACAGAATCTTCACAGTCCATAATTGTTGTGAGGGCTGCTTCAAGTAGTACATCTTTAAGGCCAGCTTTATCTGCTTGGCCGATTGGGTGATGATGGTCAATTTGCAGTTCTACATGTAAGCCATTATTTTTCAATAAGATAGCGCTTGGGTTTTGCGCTTCACCTTGGTAGCCAATAAGTTGTTCAGGGTTTGCTAAACGAACCTGACTACTATCGCGTAATGTGATTAAAAGCTCATTATTTACCACCGAATAGCTGGTGCTTTCGATGTGTGAGCCATTTGCTAAAGGCAATGCTTTATCGAGGAACTGGCGGGCATAAGCCATCACTTTAAAGCCACGTACAGGGTTGTATGTAGAGCCTTTCTCAGCGCCGTCGTCTTCACTCAACACATCAGTGCCGTATAGTGCATCATACAAAGAGCCCCAGCGAGCATTTGCTGCATTTAAGGCAAAGCGTGCATTGCTTACTGGCACAACAAGCTGCGGCCCTGCAGTGCTTGCGATTTCTGGCTCTACTTGCTCTGTTTCTATGCTGAAGCTAGCTGGCTCAGGAACGAGGTAGCCAATGTCTTCAAGGAATGCTTGATAGTTAGCTGCATCCCATACCGGCTGCTGCTTATGGTAGTCATCAATCTTAGCT
Organism: Pseudoalteromonas sp. BZA4; assembly: GCF_040104395.1. NCBI lineage: Bacteria > Pseudomonadati > Pseudomonadota > Gammaproteobacteria > Alteromonadales > Pseudoalteromonadaceae > Pseudoalteromonas > Pseudoalteromonas sp. BZA4. The sequence continues at coordinate 24,349 of NZ_JBECOT010000031.1, read as the reverse complement.
TGTAGTTGTTCGCGTTTTTCTAAAAGCGCACGATTGATTGGCGTTAGTTCATTGACGATATCAGCAAAACCTTGCCAAAAGGTGTCTGTGCTAATGCCTGTTCCAGGTAAAAGTTGCTGTTCAACAAACTGTGCAAGTTGTTGATCAACGCTTAAACCGTTAAGTGAGAGAGTGGTCATAATAATGTCCTTCAAACGAGCTTAATTTGATCATTCATGGTTCAACCATATCGTAAAAAAGGCTAATAAGCAGGCTATTTGCCATTCACTAAAAATATAGTGGCAATAACAACTATAAATTTACTAAATCCAAAAAATCCGCCTAATGTTGAATTAAGCGCTACGAAGCAAACGCCAAGTAGCCACTCTCACTAACAAAAAATAGATAACCCGTTCGAAGGATTTTTATTATGACAACATATCAACGCGAAACCGATAACCTAGCTACTTTATGTCAAACACAAGGCAAAACGTGGCAGTCAATCAACCCAGAATACGCAAGCCGTATGCGCTTACAAAACCGTTTTCGTACGGGTCTAGACATTGCTCAATACACTGCAGATATTATGCGTGCAGACATGGCAGCTTATGATGCTGACCACAGCCAATACACACAATCATTAGGTTGTTGGCATGGTTTCACTGCACAGCAAATGATGATGGCAATTAAACGTCATAACAAAACAACTAAACGCAGCTATGTATACCTAAGTGGCTGGATGGTTGCGGCACTTCGCTCTGAGTTTGGCCCATTACCTGACCAAAGTATGCATGAAAAAACATCTGTTCCAGCGCTAATCGAAGAAATCTACACTTTCTTAAAGCAAGCTGATGCACGTGAACTTGACCACCTTTACAAAGACCTAGACGAAGCGAAAGCAAACGGTGGTGACGTTCAAGCTGCATTAGATAAAATCGACAACTTTGAAAGCCATGTTGTGCCAATTATTGCTGACATCGATGCGGGTTTTGGTAATGAAGAAGCAACTTACCTACTTGCTAAAAAGATGATTGAAGCGGGTGCGTGTGCTATCCAAATCGAGAACCAAGTATCTGACGCAAAACAATGTGGTCACCAAGCTGGTAAAGTAACTGTGCCGCATGAAGATTTCCTAGCAAAAATTAACGCTGTTCGTTACGCATTCTTAGAGCTTGGTATTGATAACGGTATTATCGTTGCTCGTACAGATTCATTAGGTGCAAGCCTTACTCAAAAAGTGCCAGTATCTAAAACACCTGGCGACCTTGCTAGCCAATACACGTCGTTCCTTGAAACAACACCAGTAAACAGTGTAGATGACTTAAATGAAGGCGACACAGCAATGAAGCTGAATGGTCAGCTTTGCAAACCAACACGTTTAGATAATGGTTTATACCAGTTCCGTGAAGGCACAGAGAAAGACCGCGTAGTTCTTGATTGTGTAACAAGCTTACAATCAGGCGCAGACTTACTGTGGATTGAAACAGAAAAGCCAAACGTTAAACAAATCGCTGAGCTTGTAAACCGCGTTAAAGAGCAAGTACCAAATGCTAAGCTGGTATACAACAACTCACCGTCGTTCAACTGGACACTTAAATTCCGTGAGCAAGTATATGCTGAGTGGCAAGAACAAGGTAAAGACCTATCTGCTTACCCAAGCATCGATGACAATAAAGCATTAATGGCGCCAGAAATGGATAACACAGAGCTTGCAGCGGCAGCAGATGTACTTGTACAAAACTTCCAAAAAGATGGTGCACGTGAAGCGGGTATCTTCCATCACCTAATCACGCTACCAACTTACCATACAGCGGCGCTAAGCACTGATATTCTATCAGAAGGCTATTTCGGCGACCTAGGTATGCTAGCGTATGTTCGCGACGTACAACGTCAAGAAATCCGCCGTGAGCAAGCATCAGTGAAACACCAAGACCTAGCAGGTTCTAACATTGGTGATACTCATAAAGAGTACTTCTCTGGTGAAAATGCACTTAAAGCCGGTGGTGAAGCAAATACCATGAACCAGTTCTAACCAAGTTGTAAAATGTAATATTCCTTTATAGCTATTCAATAATGTTGTTAGGGGCCTTCGGGCCCTTTTTCATTTGTAGCCATCAGCTTTCAGCCATCAGACTCGCATCTCGCACCTAGCAGTTCGGATCACTCTTTAACCAAGTCTTGGATCAGCCATTTACTAGCTTTATAAAAATACAGATCACGCATTTACCAGCCTAAGAATTTTAGATCAGGATTTAACTACCTCCGCCTTATGGGCCTTAATTTAGGGCTTATTGGCAGAGCAAAGCCTCTAGAATGGCTAAAATTAGGTCATATAAACGGCAATTTAGGACTGTTTTGTAGAATCTTGCGATTTACAAACCGATTTTTTATTAACTCACCCAAGCTATAAACCGATTTTTTACCAACTCAACATCCTCACAAACCAAAATTTTACTAACTGAAGCTAGGTTTTTAGAGGCACAAACCGATTTTTTACTAACTCAAGTTACTGATTTTGGCTATAAACCGATTTTTTACTAACTGCTTTTGGATTAATGTCCGATATTTGAAAAAGTGTATGTAAGGAGTTACTCACATTTTAACTGTAAAGGGGGTTTACAGGAAAAGAGAGCTATTAGCTTTCAGCCGTCAGCTATCAGATTGAAATTCTCAAGTTAGAAAGGGGAAAGTTAGAAAGTAGCAGCAGGTTTATCCCGCGTTGTGGTTTTATTTAATTACGTTTCGGATATGGCGCGATATAAAATCGCGCCATAATGCTTTGCTAACTTGCTAACTTGCTAACTTGCTAACTTGCTAACTTGCTAACTTGCTAACTTGCTAACTTGCTAACTCACAACTACTTACTATGCTTATCAAACCACCATTGAATATAGGCGACTTTGGTCATCAGGTTTGATGGACGCGCGGTAATACCATGTGAGGCATTAGGAATACGCACCATCGCTGTATCAACGCCTTGTAACTTTAACGCTTGGTAAAATTGCTCGGTTTCAGAAATCGGCGTACGATAGTCTGATTCACCGGTTAACAGCATAGTGGGTGTTTTTACATTGCCTACATAGCTAATAGGTGAGCGCTTCATATAATGCTCAATATTGTCCCATGGTTTACCTGGGAACCAATAGTCAGCAAAGAAAGGGTAGAAGTCAGCAGTTAGTACAAAGCTGATCCAATTGATAACAGGTTTAGCAACAACAGCAGCTGCAAAGCGGTCTGTATGACCTACAATCCATGCAGTTAATACACCACCACCTGAACCGCCGGTAACAAACAACTTACTCTCATCAATAAAACCCTTATTGATGACAGCATCAACACCTGTCATTAAGTCATCAAAGTCATTACTTGGATAGTTATGATGAATTGTTTGCGCAAATTCTTTGCCGTACGAGTCACTGCCGCGCGGGTTCATATAAAGTACAACATTACCTTTTGCTGCGTATAATTGAACTTCAGGGCTAAAGTGAGGGCCGTAGTTTGCAACAGGACCGCCGTGGATCTCTAAAACAAGTGGGTACTTTTTGTTTTTATCAAAGCCCGGTGGGTAAGCAATCCAACCTTGAATAGCCAAGCCGTCGTGGCTTGATTTAACCCAAATTTCTTCAACCTTAGCTAGCTCTTTGTCACCCAGTGCATCTTCGTTTAATTGTGTTAAACGTGCGGTTTTACCACGCTTAATTAATGCTACATCAGCTGGACGCTGGGTATCTGCGAGTGTGAATGCAACTTCACCATCTTCGCTCACATCAAAGTCACCACCTGAATATGGGCGACCAAAGGCGACACTACCAATCTCTGAGGTAATCACCTTATGTTTACCACTACGCGGCTGGTAAGCTAGGTGTGTTTTACCTTCGCTATCGTAGCTAAAATAAAGCCCTCTGCCGCTATCATCCCATTTAATGCTTTCGACACTGCGGTCTAAGTCAGCAGTGAGTACTGAGGTTTTTCCTGATTTCAAATCAAGTAAATAAATGTCGCTATTTTCATAGTTAGTCTTTTTGTCATCATAGCCTGTGTATGCCAGGTAACGACCATTTGGAGAGACTTTAGGGCGTGAATCTGGGCCTTTACGGTCTGTTATTTGGGTAATTGAATGATCCGCTAAGCTAAGTTTATAGATTTCAGATTCAGTTGGGTGTAATTCATTGTCTTCATAACGATTAGCCGAAAAATAAAACGCATCGCCTTTTTCGTTAAAGCTAATAGCACCACCATGATCAAAATCACCAGCGCTTAATTGACGTGCATTGCCGCCCGTTGCACTGATGATAAAAAAGTGACGATAACCTTTTTCAGAGTAGCCACCACCATCGGCACGGTAATAGGTATCGTCGATATATTTAGCTGGCTCTGCCCACTTAGCGCCTTCAGGCTTACCCGGTAGAGACACTGGGCTTGCTGATTTTGCTGGCACAAACTGGCTGAACACCAATTGTTTGCCATCTGGCGTCCAAGTTAATCCGCCAGGGCTTTGTGTAAGGTTACTAATTTTTGCTACGTTACCGGTTTTTAACCATTTTACATAGATTTGGCTACTGCCATCTCGTGTAGAAATAAACGCTAAACGAGTTTCATCTGGCGACAATACCGGAGAGTAATCCATATGCACGCCAGACGTTAGCGGTAGCATGGTTTTACCATCTGGATTTACTGACCAAATATTACTGACTTTACGGTCGCTTTTGATATCCATACGATTACGCACAAAGTAAATTGTATCGCCATTTTTTGTCATTTCTATTTGGTTGGCGTATTCAAGATCAAAAACATTTTCAAGTTGAAAGGTATTGCTAGCTTCTGCATGGCTGTAAAAGCTGGCTGCTGCAAGCAGTGCTAAAGACGTTTTAAACTTCATTTTATTTCCTTGTTAGTGAGCAGAAATTAGGGCGTGTTAACCTGTTATAAAGTAACAACCATGAGAAATATAGTCCATTGCGATGAATGGAGAAATCAATAGACAGATGGTCATTTCCCTTTTATGTTGAGTACAGACACTTTTAAACGTAAGGAGCACACAATGATAGGTTACACAATGTTAGGCACTAACAACCTAGCTAAAGCAGTAAAGTATTACGATGAATTGTTCGCCACTCTAAACGCCGAGCGCTTTTTAGAAACTGACCGCTTTGTCGCATGGAGCACAGGTCAAGATAAGCCCGGTTTTGCGGTTACCAAACCTTATAACGATGAAAAAGCCACAGTAGGTAACGGCACTATGATTGCTCTAGCAGTCGAAACCCCAGCCCAAGTAGATGCCTTTTATAAAAAAGCCATAGAACTAGGTGGCACAGACGAAGGCGCCCCCGGCCCACGCGAAATGCCCGGCTTTTATGCGGGATACTTTAGAGACTTAGACGGTAACAAACTTAATGTGTTTTGTTTTACGCATGGGTGAGGGGAGTGAGCTGTCAGCTTTCAGCCGTCAGCTATCAGATTGAAATTCAAAAGGTAGCAAGGGGAAAGTTAGAAAGAGTAAAGTTAACAGGCGCTAGGCTCTAGGAAATAGGGCCTAGCTTATGTAGCTTTATGCCGCGTAACTCTTAACTTTACTTTACGCTACGCTTACATGGCATGCCAGTAACATCGCATAACTACCGGCTCTTCGCGCGAAATAAATTTCATGTTTACAAGAAAGTAGTGGGGTTATCTTAAGCTGTGATTAGGAAGCTGTTGTTCGGCGCTAAAGCACCTCCTACCTCACATCTCTTACCTCGCATTTCGTTACTCGTTCTATCTAACAACTAACGACTTAAATCTATTGACTCTGATGGCTGACGGCTGAAAGCTGACAGCTAGTTCCCCTACCAACTTCTGCTTATTTTTATTACACTGCTCCAATACAAAAATAATTATAAAAATTGAGAATGATCATGACGTCGAAACTGTTTAAACCTCTGTGCTGTGTATTTGCACTAAGCCTTGTGGGCTGTGGTGGAGGTGAGGTGTTTACTGCCCCTGCTAGTAGTGAATTTGCCCACGGCAATGAGCTACTAAGTGCCACGGCGCTAACCGAAGATGCGAGTCACGCGTTAGTGGCAACTCAATCTGAGGTGTGCGTTTGGGATAATCAGTTAAAAGCGCGTTTGTACGATTGTATAACAGGGCAGGGCGCTGAACATGTTGAGCTTGTGGGCTTTAGCGCTAACAAATCTCGTTTTTTCATTTCAAATCGATTATCGGTGACTTTATACGATACTCGCACTGGGCGTAGTATTGGTACTTGGCTTACCGGGCAAGAAATCGCTAGAGACATCGCTATTTCAGCCGTAGGCGATACTTTGGTTATCGCTTATCGTAGCGGCAAGGCTGAGGTAATAAATACCCGCACAGGCGATACTAAGCGTTTTGATATTCATCGTTTAGATATTAATAGCGTGGCGTTATCGGCTGATGGTCAGTGGGCGTTTACTGGCTCAAGCGACAAGTACGTAAAGCTTTGGTCAACGAGCGATGGTAGCACTCGCTTTGAAGAGCGTTTAGCGACTAGAGTGAATCACGTTACTTTAAATAAAACAGCAAGCTTGGGCTTTGCAATTGACTCGGTTGATGATCGTGTATTTTTTGATTTAGCCAATCAAAAAGAGCTATCAGAAGTGGCCTCATACTCTAACTTTATTGAATTCACTGCATCGCAATTTATCAATCAAGATAAATGGCTATTAACGGGCTCACCAAAAATGAAGATGCGTTTATATCGCGTTGCAGATGGTGAATTAATCGCTGAATACGAAGCTAAACAACAGCGCCAGCGAACGTCAGTACTAAGTGTGGCTTACGATGGTAAGCAATTATATTCAGAAACCAGTGACGGCCTATTGCAAGCTTGGCCTTATAAAGCAAATAAAAGCTAAAACAAAAACGCCTACTTGCAGTAGGCGTTTGTTTTTGAGTGCGATTAAATTAGTAATCAAACTTATGCTTGGAAAACAGGCTTTGTACTTGTTGCCAAACTGCACCAGGTTTACCATCGCCAACTAACTTGCCATTTACTTTTACAACAGGGCCAACTTCTTTAGTGGCGCTGGTGATCCATACTTCGTCGGCATCAAGTAACTCATCTTTACTAATAATGCGCTCTTGCACTTTAAAGTCACTGTAACTGTGAAGAATATTGAGGATTAACCAGCGGGTGATCCCCGGTAAAATTTGGTTATCAAGTGGTGGCGTACTGATCACACCATCTTTAACAATAAACACGTTACTTGAACTAGCTTCGGTAATTTCTTCTAAGCGGTTAAATAGAATGGTTTCTTTGTTACCGGCTGCTGCACCGTGCTGGTAATGGATCACGTTGCCAAGCAGTGCCGTTGATTTAATATGGCAGCGTTGCCAGCGACGGTCTTGCTCAAGCGATACGGTGTAAGTTGTTGCGCTATCTATGTCGCTTTTTGGCTCTGCCGGAATTTCAAAAGCAAACGCGAATACGGTTGGGGTAATATTAGTTGGGTAACCGTGGGCACGTTTAGTGTCGGCGCCGCGGCTCACGTGTAAATAAATCCCCAAGTTATCACCTTGGTTTTTCTCGCATAAATCATTACAGATTTTACGCCACGTATCGGCACTGTAATCAAGCTTAATTTCAAGCTCGTTTAAACCGTTATTCATACGTTCAATATGTGCTCCAAAGCCAAGCATTTTGCCTTGGTATGATGGGATCACTTCGTAGATGCCATCGCCAAATAAGAAGCCGCGATCCATGGGTGAAATCTTTGCTTCATCAGCGCCAAGGTATTCACCGTTTAGGTATACCGTGCCCATTGTTAAACCTCATTCTCTGTCGTAAAGCCGCCAAGTTGGCGAAGCCGAGTTATTAATTGTTGACCATGCATTGCATGCAGGCCGTCTTCGGTGAGCTCATTTTTATGGGTGACGCCATCGACACTACCGCGCTCACTTAGGTAATGTAAAATGTTGAGTGGCTCAATATCAGCCAACAAATCAGTGTTATGCCAGCGACTTAAAAAGGCAATGAGCCCGTATGCTGCCCAGTTAGATACATCGGCGAGTAACAGCTCATCACAGGTTGTTAAACAAGGAGTGATGTTTAGCGCTTGCATGTGCTGTGCAAGGTTACCCATGCCTATTTCGTTACCGCCATCACCAATCGCTATGGTGGGGCAAGGTGCTTCTGTCACAAAAAAATCAAAGCAGCCGCAATGCTCCGAAATATCAATACCGCGCATATTATAATAACGCTGATGCTCGTTAAGCCCCGGGCGTTCTATTGATAAAACACACTCAGGTTTTAGCTGCTCAAGGGCTTTAATGCTAAAAGTGTGCGCATTATCAATGCTATTAATTGGCAGCTCAAAACAGTTAAAGTCATTTTTCAAGGCACTGTAAAGGGGGTTGCCAGTAACCAAAATGGGCTGTTTACCAAGCTTTTCGAGCACCTTGTAAAGTGCAATTGCACCAACCGGACCATCAGTCTCGAAAGTATTGTTAACCGCAAAGCCAGTACCTATCAACACAGTGCCTTGAGCTTTATAAAGGTATTTTGCTGCACGTAAATACGTACCCGTAAGTTGTTTTGCGTATAAATGCTGCATTCCACGCGGGTTTTGTTCAACCATCATGGTTTCAATTTGTTGGCTGAGCGCAGCGTCGCTTAGGCTTGCTGACATAGTGCTTTGATCTCTTGAATGAGCGCAATACCCGCTTCATTATCGCCATGTACACATAGACTATCAGCATTAAGTGCCAGCTGCTGACCACTTCGTGTAGTGACTGTGCCATGTGCAACTAACTGTTTAACTTGCGCCATTAACGCCGGTTTGTCGTGTACGCTGCCCGCTAAAGAACGTGCAACAAGTTTACCTTCGTCTGTGTATTGGCGGTCGGCAAACGCTTCTAAAATGAGTTCTAGTTCAAGCTCTTTTGCTTGTACTTTGTGTTTGGCAGCTTGGTTGGTAGCTAAAATCATTAATTTTAATGGCTTTGCATAACTTGCCACTGCACGCATAACAATATTCAGCGTTTGCTCGTCACTCATCATGTCGTTATACAATGCGCCATGTGGCTTAACGTATTCAAGCGTTAAACCATGTACTGCAGCCATACCATCAATTGCAGCAATTTGATAATGCAGGCAATTGGTCAGCTCTTTTTCGCTCATAGCCATTGAGCGGCGACCAAAGCCTTGCTTATCTGGGTAACTTGGGTGCGCGCCAACCATTACTTTGTTCTGCTTGGCGAGGGCTAGGGTGTTTGCCATCACATCGGCATCGCCAGCATGAAAGCCACAAGCAATATTTGCCATATCAATATGTGGCATAACTTGCTCGTCTAAGCCCATTTTCCACATGCCAAAGCTTTCGCCAAGGTCACAGTTTAGTTTCATCGTCATTTATAACGCTGCCATTTTACTATTTGGAATATCGGTGATCAGCATATGCCCTGGGCTATGCGTGATACAAAAATCAGGTGCCGCGTTGGCAATTGCAACTTGTGGAGTCACACCACAGGCCCAAAATACGGGCACTTCGCCTTCTTTAATGGTCACCGCATCACCAAACTCAGGTTTGTTGATATCTTTAATGCCAATTGCAGCAGGGTCGCCAAAATGCACAGGTGCACCATGTACACTCGGAAAACGGCTGCAAATTTGGATCGCGCGAATGGCATCGGCAGGTTTCATTGGGCGCATGCTTACAACCATATTGGCGTGAAAAATCCCTGCACTCTGGCAAGCCATATTGGTCACATACATTGGCACATTTTTTTGTTCGCTGATGTTTCTGATCTCAAGACCCGCGGCAATCAGCGCTTCTTCAAATGAGAACGAGCAACCAATTAAAAAGGTGACTAAATCGTCGCGCCAGTGATTCGAAATATCGGTCACTTCTTCAACCATTTGGCCATGTTTAAAGACGCGGTAACGAGGTAAGTCGCTACGAATATCAATGTCTTCACCAACAGTTGGCATATCGGTAACGCCCGGTATGCGGCTAGTTGCAATGATTGGGCAAGCTTTCGGGTTTGCTTGGCTAAACTGCAAAAAATCAAACGCGTATTGTTTAGGTAAAATCACTAAATTAGCTTGCACAAAGCCCGGTGCAAAGCCCGATGTATTGCCAGTGTAGTCACCCTCGCGTACCATTTTACGAATAGCCGCTGGAGTGGTTAAAGATGCATTTTTTTGCATGTGACTCTCCTTGAAATTAACACTTGCCCATTGTTGCTACAATAACACTCAGTTCAGGTCATTAATAGTAACCGGCAGTTGCCCTTTAGCAGGGGCTTTCCCTAGTAAAACGTTTGCCAGCGCTGTAAAAGCAGGGCCAGCAATCTTTTCATCTGTATCTACATCTATATTGTAAGCATAGGTGGCAAGTACAGCATCGCCAAATTTTCCAAATTGGGCAATATCGTAAGGGGCTCGTAAGCTGACAAATACGGTCTTTTTATGGGCTAATTTTGCTTGTTTTAACAATGACTCTAATGCCGCTGATTGATCTGCTTTAGCAATTGCAAACTCAGGGTTATCAGCTAAATCATCCATCCCGCCGACTTCAACAGCACTTTGTTTTGGTGACGCATTAGCGGCAATGATAATGTCGGCTTCGTTAATTTCTTTTAATGTTGCAAGCGGCTCATAGCCTTGCAAACTTGTGCAGCTAAAGCTGATTAGCTTATCGGTGTTATCAATTAACGCCTGCTGCAAAGCATAGCATTTGCGGGTATCAGGCATAATAATATGCACTTTGCTGCCCGATTTAATGTTAAGCGGTAGGGTGTTTTTCTCGTTTTTCACTTCGGTGATAGCAGCTAATGCTAATTCAGATTCTACTTTTCGATGGCTTTGATCACCGAGTAACAGCTGCGCTTTTTTGATGGCTGCTTCGTCATCAAGTGAAGAGGTAAGTTTAAACTTTTCTTTAAGTTTTAAAATACGTGTTGCAGAAGCACTCATTTCGTTGGCATTTAACGTGCCGCGATGTACTTCTTGCTCTAATCGCTCAATCAGGGCTTCAAGTACTGCTAAGTCTTTAGGGCTTCTGATTTCGATTGGCATCAGGGCAATATCAACACCCGCTGCAAAGGTATTTACTACCGCTTCAATTGGTTCAAAAAAGTGGCTGATCCCCGCCATATCTAGGGCATCTGTGATCACCACACCTTGATAACCAAGTTCATCACGTAATAAGTCGGTGATGATTTTGCGCGACATCGTTGCAGGTTTGATCATGGTTTTGCCTTCTTTACTGACAAACGTGCTGTCGTCGAGGGCTGGGTATTGGATATGTGCAGTCATGATCATACCCGGTTGTTGGTTTTTAATAATTTCTTTAAAAGGGGGTAAGTCTTGCTGCCAAATGGTTTCTTTATCATGCATTACTTTTGGCAGGCCTGTGTGGCTATCTACATTGGTATCGCCATGCCCCGGAAAGTGCTTTAACGATGAAATAACGCCGTTGTTTTCAAACCCTGCCACTTGGGCACCACCTAGTTTTGCAACCAATTGCGGATCTTCACCGTAAGAGCGCACGTTAATAACTGGGTTATCTGGGTTCATGTTTACATCAACCGTGGGTGCATAGTTAACATTAACACCCAGTGCTAATAGCTCGTCGGCAATGATGCGTGCAGACTCAGTCGCGAAGTGGGTGCCATGTTCTTTATAGGTCGCGCCAATCGACATGTTACCGGTAAACGACGTACCTACATCACGAGGAATTCGGGCAACTCGGCCACCTTCTTGGTCTATCGAAATAAACAGCGGTAAGCCTAACTCTGACTTAGCAGCGGCTTTTTGTAGGTCATTATTAAGTTTGATCACTTGCGGCACGGTATCGATATTTTCTGCAAATAAAATCACCCCACCAATATTATGTTTAGTGATGATATTCGCTAAATCGGCCGGCAGCTCTGTCACCGGTGTACGGCATTTTTGTTCATCCGGGTCTTGCTCGCAGTAATAACGTAGGTCAAGCATGAGCTTTTGCCCTAACTGTTGTTTTAAAGTTAATGCAGACTCAGCAAATGATGATTGTAATGGCATGAAACATCCTAATCCGATAACCAGTGACGATAGTGCAAACTTATTTAACACAGCAAGCTCCAAAGCAAAACGCTTATTTAGTTTTTAGAATAAATTATTCTTGATGTTAATGGGTTTTTAAATATAAATACAGTATTTTTTTTGCTACCCTAGCGGTTTTTCAGTCCGACTGCAAAAAGCTAAGTTAGATCACCAAATAGGGCTAACAGGCTTAAATAAACAAACCTTTATACTTATTAAAAGCGTGGCAAGTTGATAATTTATCAATTTAATGGGTCGCTTTTTAGTACAATTTAAAGTAATAATATATTCCATAATCATCAGCGTAAATATGACAAGCCTGGGGGCGAGATGGCTTTAACTCGATTGCACGCATTTAAACAGCAAATTAAACCTTTTTTACCAGAGTCTGCATTAATAGAAGATTACTCGCGCCGTTATGCGTACGGGACAGACGCCAGCTTTTATCGATTAATACCTGAATTAATTGTATTAGTGAGCAATCAAAATCAAGCAAGGCAAGTGATCATTGCTGCCAACGAGCAACAGGTACCCATCACATTTCGCGCCGCTGGAACGAGTTTATCTGGGCAAGCAATTACCGATTCGGTATTGGTTTTGTTGTGTGATAGTTGGAGCAAGTTTGAAGTCCTTGATGACGCCGAGGCAATACGCTTACAACCGGCGATCATTGGTGCTCGAGTAAATCAAGTATTAGCCCCGTTTGGTAAAAAAATTGGCCCTGATCCCGCATCTATTAATAGCTGCAAAATAGCGGGGATGGCGGCAAATAATTCATCAGGCATGTGTTGTGGGGTGGCGCAAAACAGCTACCACACAGTAAAAGATATGACCCTCATTTTTGCCGATGGCACAGTGCTTAATACGGCTGATAGCCAAAGCTGTAATGACTTTTTGCAAAACCATAGCCCTTGGGTTGATGAGCTAATGAGCCTTGTTGAGAGCGTAAAGCAAAACCCCGATTTGAGTGAGCGCATCGCCCATAAATACCGTTTAAAAAATACCACGGGTTATGGTTTAAATGCGCTGCTGGATTTTTCTGATCCAATCGAAATCATCAAGCACCTCATTATTGGCTCTGAAGGTACGTTAGCTTTTATCGCTGATATCACCTACCACACCGTGGTTGAGCATCAGTACAAACACACAGGTTTCTTTATTTTTGACGATATCAGCAAGGTGTGTGAGCTGGTACAAAGGCTGAGTGAACTTGATGTTGCGGCCGTTGAGCTGCTAGATAAACGTGCTCTGATGTCGGTGTCTGAGCATGCCATAATGCCAAAAGAAGTGGCCAGCTACCCTGAGCAATCAGCGGCACTGCTAATTGAGTTAAGAGCTGAAAATGCACAGGCTCTTGATGCGCTCACAAAGGTCACCGAGCAACTTCTTGCTGAGTTTAAGCAAAGTCAACTGGCAGCGATTGAGTTTTCAGCAGACAGTGCCCGTAATGCGGCACTTTGGAATATCCGTAAAGGCACGTTTCCTGCGGTTGGCGCAGTGCGCGAAACTGGCACTACTGTAATTATTGAAGATGTTGCCTTTGCTCTTGATAAATTAGCTGAGGGCGTGAATGCGCTGCATCAATTGTTTATTAAATATGGTTATGATGAAGCCATTATTTTTGGCCATGCCCTTGCCGGAAATCTACACTTTGTATTCACCCAAGCTTTTGATACACCTGAACAAGTAAGCCGATACGAGCAATTTATGGCTGATGTGGCAAATTTAGTGGCGGTTGAACTAAAAGGGTCATTAAAAGCTGAGCATGGCACTGGGCGTAACATGGCGCCGTTTGTTGCTACCGAATGGGGAGACGATGGCTTCGCGGTGATGGTTGCGCTTAAAGCACTATTCGATAAACAAAATATTCTTAACCCTGGGGTTATTATTAATCATGACAAAAATGCCCACACTCAGCATTTAAAAGTCATGCCAAAAAGTAATGATATTATCGATACCTGTATTGAATGTGGCTTTTGCGAAGTGGTTTGCCCATCAAAAGGGCTTAGCTTAACACCGAGGCAGCGTATTACTTTATGGCGACACCGCACAGAGCTACACAATCAATTACTAACAACCGATGATGTAGCAAGCAAGCAGAAGTTAAATCAAAAGCTCAGTGTTATCGAGGCCGACTTTAAATACCTTGGTAATGATACGTGCGCGGCAACGGGTCTTTGCGGTCTTAAATGCCCGGTGGGGATAAACACGGGCGAATTTATAAAATCGCTCAGAGCTGAGCAAGCCTCATCAAACAAGGTTGCGCGATCATTATCACGCTTTGCAGGCAAGCATTTTGCGGTTGTTGCTAATGGTGCACGGTTTGGCTTATCCGTAATACAGGTGCTCGAAAAAGCAATCGGCAGCAGTAACCTAAGAAGCCTGAGTAAACCTGCTAATAAGTTGCTTGGTACACCGCTGTATTACTCGGCGTGGCCAAGAGCCGAGCAACCAATTAATAGAAAGCTTCAACAACCCCAACAAGCGAAAAAGTTGGTGTATATGCCAAGCTGCGCAAGCCGGATTTTTGCGGCTGATAAACTTGCCGATGATAAGCGCCCACTGCTAGATGTTGTCTATTCACTCGCTGCCAAAGCTGGCTATGAAGTGATACTTCCTAAACAGGCAGATTCACTTTGCTGCGGTATGCCATTTGCTAGCAAAGGCTTTAATAAAGAGTCTAAAAACAAAAGTGAGCAGTTACTTATTGAGCTCGAGGCGCTTTCAAATAATGGCCAATATCCCATTGTTTTTGATGCCAGCCCTTGTGCACTTACTACTGTAAATGCCGCGCAAAATACGGCACTCAAAATTTATGAAAGTGCCGATTTTGCAGCCCTGCATTTACTGCCTTATTTGCAAGTCACGCCCGTAAATGAGCCGGTGATGCTCCATGTTACTTGTAGTTCTAAGCGATTAGGTAAAGAGCAAAGCCTAGTATCACTTGCCAAGGCATGTAGTAATGAGGTGATTATTCCAGCTGATATTGAGTGCTGTGGTTTTGCCGGTGATAAGGGCTTTAACTTGCCAGAGCTCAATGGCAACGCGTTAAAAACCCTTAAACAACAAGTACCAAAAAACTGTAGTCGTGGCGTGTCTAATAGCCGTAGTTGCGAAATTGGTTTAACTGAACACAGTGGCATTAGTTATCAGTCAATTTTGTATCTACTCGATAAACAAAGCCATGCAATATAACAGGCTTCATTGCTAATTAGATGAGCCAGTGATTGACTGGCTCATCTAATTTAAAGCTTACACTTTCCAAAAAATGCCTTTGCGGTAGCAGCTGTACATCACCCCATAAGACACCACTAAAAACAGCAGTGAAAAGCTAAAAGAAGCGAGGTAATCATTGCTGATCACTAATTGTATTAGGCTATAAATACCACCTTTTAAGCTGCTATCGCCGAGCGGGATCATAATTAATAGCCGTGCAAACACGCCTGCAAACATAAAAAAGAGTATCGCATTCGCACCAAATACAATAAATGGAGCGCTCCAACTACGCAGCTTATAAATATCTAAAATAGCACTGCACAGTACATAGAAAATCACTGCCAGCCCTGAGCTGAGTAGCACATAGCTCGGCGTCCATAAGGCTTTATTGATAGGCGTTAATGGCGAAATTGCATAGCCGGCAATAACAGCTAATGTACCCAGAAAAATAAGTGTATGGGCTTGTTTTTTAAGGTCGGGTTGCTTAGTTAAATAAACCGCAGTCAACATGCCGCTAAGCGCACTTGCAATGGCAGGCAGTGTTGAAAATAGCCCTTCAGGGTCAAATGGCAGTGGCTTAGCATTGGCATAATACAGGTGATGGCTACCAAGTACGGCATTGTCGATAAAGGCACTTAAGTTATTGCCATGTAACCATAAGCCACTCACTTCCTCGCCGTTTGGCAAGGTATACGGGATATAAAGCATGGCGGCACCATAAAATAATAAAAGAGCGATACAAGTAATGGTTATTTTCTTAGGCGATAAATAGAGATAACAACACAGAGCAACTAAATAGACCAAACCGATACGTTGCAGCACACCCAACACACGCAGCTGCAATAACTTGTCATCAAGCCAGCTAAAAGAAGGGTCTCGAAAGTTGTAATAAAACAAGGCTAAAAACCAACCGAGGGCAATGAGTTTAATGGTACGAATAACCCCTGCTTTTAGTATGTGTTGATCACTGATCCCTCTAGCGCGCAAGCTATTTACTGAAAGCGTGATAGACATGCCGACGATAAAAATAAAAAACGGAAAAATTAAGTCGGTGGGCGTCCAACCATGCCACTGTGCATGTTTCAAAGGCCAATACATCGCTCCCCAACTACCAGGGTTATTCACTAATATCATGGCGGTAATAGTCAAGCCCCGCATTACATCTAACGCCATGAGGCGATGTGAAGGGAGTTTATTGATGATTTCAGCACAGTGTTGACGCATAGGAAAATTTTATTGTCATTTTGTTTTTACAAGTGTAATAAATTATTACATCAAAGCAAGCGGCTTTTTGAACAATATAAATCGTATGTATTAGTCGCTCTTTTAACTTTCTTAAGTTTATAGTTTATTAAATTCAATATGTTAAATAGCGACTGTTTTATTGGTAAGTGGCTTTGATGTCGTTCATGTTTAACGAGCACTTGGTATCTGAAGTTATTAAATAGAGCTACTTTAATTAGAGTAATTGCACTCATTTGTTTGCGCTAAATCAAATTATGACAAAAGTTTTATAGAGGTACATAGAACATCTTGCTAGTATAAAGGTATTAGATGTTCCCGATATGGACTTTGGGCCTGTATGTGAGAAATATCGTGCTTAATAGTCTTAGCCATGGTTTAAACCTACGCCGCTTAATTTTAGTGTTAGCGTTTTCTACAACGCTTATTACCTTTCTAAATAGTTATTACTCGAGCTATCAAGTTCAGAAGCAACAACTAATAGATAAAACCCTAAATAACCATAAAGCATACGCCGCTAAGTTGGTGTCGGCGACCGATAACTTTTTACTGACTGCTCAGCAACAGCTTGCTTATGTTGGAAAAATACTTGAAGACGATTTTAATAATCAAGGCTTAATTAATTCTGAGGCTGACCGACTAAGGCTACAAACCAATAGTTTTAATTCGACCATTATTGTTAATGCACAAGGCGATATTTTAGGCGTTTCTCCAAAGTCATTGAAACTACAAAACCGTAAAGTAGATAGCTTTGGCACTAAAGCGGCTTTGTCGTATCGTACTCCAATGATCAGCGAGCCGTACATTTCGATGGCAGGCAATTTACTGATTTTTATGTCGCAGCCTTTATTCGATAAACAAAGTAACTTCATTGGTTATATTGGCGGCACTTTGTACTTAAAACGTGCCAGTATTTTAAATGAATTGCTGCAAGTTCATTATTATCAAGATGGCTCTTATCTGTATGTGGTTGATGAAAACCATCGCTTACTCTATCACCCAGATAAAAGCCGTATTGGTGAGCAAGTGTTTGATAACCAAGTAATTGAAGAAGTACTAAAAGGAAACGCCGGCACCCAGCTTGTTACCAACAGCAAAGGCGTTGAGATGCTTGCAGGCTACGCTCCTATGACAGTTGCTCCATGGGGAGTCGTCACTCAGCGCCCGCTCGAAAACACACTTGCTCCGCTTGATGATTTAATGTGGCAAGTGTTTATCAAAACCGCCCCAATAGGTGTACTCACATTTATATTGATTTGGGTGTTAGCACGTTTAATTGCTCAGCCTTTAAGGCAGTTAGCCGACACTGCAAATACGTTAGATCGCCCTTCAACGTCAATCGAGCTGACACAAATTCGCTCATGGTACTTTGAAAGTAATGAACTCAGAAAAGCCATGTTAAAAGGGGTCGGGCTATTACAAAGTAAAATAGGACTATTACGTCAAGAAGCGCAAACTGATCCCCTCACTTGCCTGCATAATCGCCGTAGCCTCGATATGAAAATTAGCCATTTGATAGCTCAACGTTGCCCTTTTGCTGTATTGGCTATCGACATCGATCACTTTAAACGGGTTAACGACGAGTTCGGTCATGACATTGGTGATGTGGTTCTACAGTCGTTAGCTAAAATTTTGTTAGATGTTACTCGTGATAGTGATGTAGTTGCTCGTACAGGTGGTGAAGAATTCATTGTGATTATGCCAAGAGTCGAAGCTAAACGTGCGTATCAGCTGGCTGAGCGTTTGCGTATGCGGGTGTCAGAAAGCTACATTGACCCGGTTGGCTGCATTAATGTATCAATTGGTATTTCGGGCTGGCCAATTGAGCAATTAAGCATTGATGAAGTATTTAAGCTTGCTGATCAGGCTTTATATCAAGCTAAAAAAACCGGTCGTAACCGCTCAGTTGTCGATGCCACATACAGCCAAGACCTTGCTCCAGTTTCTGAGCCTTCAATCTTGGAATAAGTTATTTAATGTGCAATAGTGGATGCTATTAAGTTATTTATGGAAATCAAAATGGCATTCACTTTTTTGGCTCGTTTAACTAAATCCACTTCTTTGTTAGGTATTGCGCTTATGAGTGCAAGTGCTCTTTGTGCCACCCCTGGCGATGATAAACGTAGCGAATTTGTGGATGTAGGTGCTTTGCTCCCGAATGCCGTGTTAGATATCCGTTATTTTGGTCATCATAACTTTGTTGGCAAACCTGTTGATGGCTACAACGCACCTAAATGTTTATTGCATAGCACTGCTGCTACGGCGCTTAAAAATGTGCAAATAGCAGCGCAAACCCAAGGCCTGAGCTTAAAAATATTTGATTGTTATCGCCCGCAGCGCGCCGTTGATCACTTTGTACGTTGGGTTAACGATTTAGAAGATACCCGCACTAAAGCTGAGTTTTATCCAAACTTAGGCAAAGACAAGCTGCTTGGTGATTACATCGCCGCTAAATCGGGTCACAGCCGTGGTTCAACTATTGATTTAACGTTAGTTGATACAAAAGGCAAAGAGCTCGATATGGGCTCACCGTTTGATATGTTCGACACTCTTTCTAACACCGACGACCCGCGAATTAGTGCGGAGCAAAAAGCCAATCGATACAAGCTTAAAAGCCTGATGATTGAAGCCGGTTTCGCGCCTTATTCAATGGAATGGTGGCATTTTACCTACCAACCGCAAGCATATCCCGCCACCTATTTTGATTTTGTGGTGGAGTAGTAAGTTAGCGAGTTTCGAGGTACGAGATGCGAGGTACGAGATGCGAGGTAGCAGCGATTTTACATCGCGTCCTAGAACCTAGAGCCTAAGGCCTAGAACCTAGCACATGATGACGCGGGATAATCCCGCTGCTACAAGTAGGCGTGAAACTTGTTTCGCGCGTCTGACGGCTGACAGCTTCTTCACGTTGGTTTCGCTGCGCTCTACCCAACCTACATCACCTCTTTTATCGGCGAATAATCAACTTTAATTTCAACAACATCGACATTGGCATTTTGTTTAAAAGCGTTTTGCACATTTAATAAATCAGTGTCTTTTTCAGCAAGGTAGCGATAGCTTTTGTTGGTCATTTTTTTCAGTGTATATTGGCTGCTAAGCGCTACTGGTAAGCTGTTTTCTTTTAGCGTTAAGTAAATTGCACCCGTTGCGATGCCGCGCTCTTGCATTGCGTGATTAAAGACTTCTGTGCCTTTGGTTAAAGTAGGCGCATCAAAGGTAATTTTTTCGCCATTATTACTAAAAGCGTTCGTCGACTTTTGCTTGTTGATTTCGACAGCTTTTTTAACATCTTTAACTGACAGTTGTTCTTTTTGTGAACTGGTTGTTGGCTGCTGTACTGTATTTTGATCAGATATTTCACTTTTTTGACAGCCTGATACTAGTACTAATGCTAGTGTAAGTGCTTGTATCTTAATTGTTTGGTTCATTATGTTCCTGCTTGTTTGTTACTTTTGTTTACAATTAATTCTGTTTTTTAATTGCTGTATTGGGTACATTGGGCTTGGTTATGATTGTTAACCGAAAATAAAAATATAACAATAGGGAACGTAAGGAATGTCTCAATTTAAAGTAACAGCAGTTGCTACCATGGTAACGGCTATCTTGGCATCATCTCAAGTACAGGCAAGTGAACAAACTCGCTTTTATAATGCTTCAAGCGTTAGCTCTCAAGTACAATTTAATCCTCAAGTATCTCAGCAACGTGCATTAGCTGAGCGTCGCACTGTATCGGGTCACAAATCTATTTTCGATGCGCAATTAGGTAAAGCTACGTTCTTATGGAATGCAGTAGGTCAAGCGAAGCCTGATATGGCAATGGTGCTTCCTGAGCAACGTAATGCTTACGCTGCAGATTTTTATTTAAATGCCTTGACGGGCGTTAGCACAGCTAAAAAAGGTGTATCAAGCGCTGTATTAGCAGATTTATCTGAGCAGAAGCTTGGCTCAATCACAGCTAAATACAAGCAAAAAGTTCATGACATTGAAGTATTCAACCGTGAATACAACCTGATCATGGATAAAGAATATAACCTAGTTGCAGGTTCTGGTTATTTCGCTAACACAAGTTCAAATGCAACGCAGTCGTTCGCGCCACTTGATGAGTTTGTAGGTGCTGAGCAAAGCATTAAACGTGCGATTAAAGAACTTGCTGACATCAATGTGTCGTTAACTAAATCAACTGAGCAAGGCGACTATGTTAAGTACACTGTGTCTAACCAAAGTGGTGACAAAGTTGTATTAGGTCAGCCACGTGCTAAGAAAGTATTCTTTGAAGTAGCGGGTGAGCTGCAGTCTGCATACTATGTTGAAGTAGAAGTTGCTGACAAAAACAGCCTAGAAAGCGATTACTTCAGCTATGTTATTGGCGCGCAAAACAGCAAAGTTTATTTCAAGAAAGACTTAAAAGCACACGCGGCAGACTTTAACTACCGTGTATGGGCTGACGAAGATGGTTATCCGTGGGAAGGTCCACACGGTGACGTGATCCCAGCTGATGGCCCAGATCAAATTGATGAAACTGAAATCCTAGATGCACCACTTGTAAGCTTGTCTTACTACAAAAAATTAAGCACGATGGATCCGTGGCTTGCTGATGACGCTACAACAACATCAGGTAACAACGTATTTGCTTATGCTGATGTAATTGCACCTCAAGGTTACACTGAAGGTGACTTCACTGCTGAAACTACATCAGATTACACATTCGATTACCCTTACCAAGTTGATCAAGTAGCAAACAGCTACGACAACCGTAAAGCGGCGATCGTTAACTTGTTCTACATGAACAACTTCTTACACGATTTCTTCTATGACCATGGCTTTGACGAAACATCAAATGTTGCTCAAGTATCAAACTACGGCCGTGGTGGTGTAGAAGGCGACCCAATCGAAGCACAAGCGCAAGATAATAGCGGTTTAAATAACGCTAATATGGCAACACCTGCTGACGGTGCAAGCCCACGCATGCAAATGTACTTATACAACTCGAAAGATGCGAAAGTGGGTGTAGACTTTGGTGTGGTTGTAACATCAGATGAAACAATTGGTCTACTTGAGTCTTCTAAAGTATCTGGCTTTGGTCAAATGCAATTTGCTGATATCGCAGGCGAAGTTGTTCGTTTAGTTGATAGCAATGATGTAGATTCTGGTAGCGTAACAGATGGCTGTGAACCTGCAACAAATGCAGCTGAACTGGCTGGTAAAATTGCGCTAGTCGATCGTGGTTCTTGTAACTTCACAGCAAAAGTACTACACGCTCAAGAAGCGGGTGCCATTGGTGCAATCGTTGTAAACAACAACCCTGATACAGATGAACCAGCGCCAATGGGCGGTGAAGATGATGCCGTTATCATTCCTAACATGGGTCTGAACTATGCTGACGGTCACGCACTTTACGACGGTATCGCTGCAGGCGACACTGTTACTGTTAATATGTTCAACAAAGCAACGTTAAAAGACGGTACGTTAGATAACGGTATTATTGCTCACGAATGGGGTCACTATATCAGTAACCGTTTAGTGGGTAACTCATCAGGTCTTATCAACTTCCAAGGCCGTGCGATGGGCGAAGGTTGGGGTGATTTCCACTCACTGATGTTCATTGCTAAAGCTGATGACATTAACATCCCAGGTAACGACAAGTTCCAAAAAGCGTACGGTAGCGGTACATTCGTAGAAGATTTCTACTATGGTATTCGTCGTGTTCCATATTCAACCAATATGGAAGTCAACCCGCTGTCTTTCCGCCACATTACTGAAAATGAAGGTGCTGATGTAGGTATTGCTCCAACTAATGTTGGTTCGCCACACGCAGCAGGTGAAATTTGGGCAACTATGCTTTGGGAAAGCTATGTAGCACTTATCAACGAGCACGGCTTTGAAGAAGCACAAAACCGCATGGCTAACTACTTAGTTGCTGGTTACAAGCTAACTCCGGTTGCTCCGCTATATACAGAAGCACGTGATGCAATCTTAGCAGCAGCGTACGCAGTTGACCCAGAAGATTACAAACTAATTTTAGGTGCATTTGCTAAGCGTGGTATGGGCTTAGGTGCTGAAGCACCAGAGCGTTTCAGCACAGATTTAACAGGTGTTGTTGAATCTGACAAAATGAAACTTGCTAGCTTCACATTCAAAGATGTGGCAATGAATCCAAACTACAACGGTGCAGAGCTAGGTTATTGTTCAAACGATAACGTGCTAGACAAAGGTGAAACAGGCACATTAACAGTTAGCATCATGAACACAGGTAGTGAAGTACTAACGGGTACACAAGCACAGTTAACGGTTGTTAGTGGTCACGATGTAACGTTCGAAAATGATGGTTTAATCACATTTGACGATACAAACCCGTACGCTTCACAAACAAGCGCACCTATCACGTTTACACTAAATGATGCAGGCACTGCTGATACACTTGAAATCGAAGTGTCATTCCCAGAGCTTTCTGCAGATGACGAGATTGTTGAAGCTGCAAGCGATACAGTATCTTACCTTGTGAACATGGACTTTGAAGATAAAGCACCAGTTAGCTCACAAACTGCTGACGATATGGAAGTAGCAGGCGCTTCATTACGTGACTGGAAAGAAAACGTAATGACAGGTGATGACTTAGCGGTTGGCACACAAAGCATGGCAACCGGCGGTAATGTTAACTTCTTCAACAGCTTTGGCTTCGGTCTTGGCGAGCAAACCATGTACCTAAACAACAATGACTTCCAGTCAGATGTTGCGGTTGAATCAAGAGAGTTTGATATCGGTTTTGCTGGTGATTTTGAAGTTTCATTCTGGCACTTCTACCTAATCGAAAACGAATGGGATGGTGGTGTTGTAGAGATCAGCGTAAACGGTGGTAACTGGGTAGATGTTACTGAAATGGGCGGCACATTTGATGTTGGTTACGATGGCCCACTAATCGAAAACGATGCGCAAGCGCTACAAGATCGCGATACCTTCACAGGTAACAATGTTGATGGTAACGGTGTTTATGGTAACTACGAAACAATTCGTTTCGGTACTGAACTAAACGGTAACCGTGCAAAATTACGTTTCCGTATGTCATCAGACAGCGCAGTACGTGAGTTCGGCTGGTGGATTGATAACGTAACTGTTAGCAATGTAACGTCACCAATCTTCTCAAATGTAATTGCTGGTGATGCATTAGCATGTGATAACGCACTACCATTACTTTCTGTATCGGGTGATGAGTCTGTTTCTGAGTCTGCTTCAGGCACATTAACGGCAACAGCGTCAGACCGTAACAGTGATGACACGCTAAGCTACACGTGGACGCAACTAAGCGGTACTACAGCAACACTTACAGGTGCTGACACTGCAACTCTAGGCTTCACGCCAGGTGCTATCTCAAGCGATGACGAGTTAGTATTTGAAGTAACAGTAAGCGATGGTACAGACTCTGTATCAGAGCAGTTCACTGTTGCCGTAACTAACGAAGCTGAGCCAGTAGAAGAGAAGAAAGTAACTAAATCTAGCAACGGTAGCTTTGGTTTCTTAACACTACTACTTGCACCACTAGCGCTTATCGGCCGTCGCCGTAAACGTAAATAAGACTTTTAAATAGTGATAACAAAGCCCTTACAGTTCGCTGTAAGGGCTTTTTTGTTTTAAGTTAGTGAGGGAAAGTTAGCGAGAGTAAAGTTAGCGAGGGGAAAGGTGCGAGGTACGAGGTAGCAGCGATTTTACATCGTGTCCTAACGCCTAGTACCTAGCGCCTAGAGCCTAGTACTTCATCACACAAGTTCTGACTAGTTGAGGGCACCATAGGCCCTCTGAAGTTTTTCACGAGCTAATTCAACATTAAACATCCAGTTTATACTTGTTCTTTCTTTATTCCTGCTCCATTCC
>NZ_JBECOT010000030.1:0-52598 GCF_040104395.1 Pseudoalteromonas sp. BZA4 | reverse complement strand
AACGGTTTACTGCGCCAGTACATACGCAAAGGCACGGATTTAAGAACGGTAACGGATAAGCAGGTGGCCGATATAGAACGTGCGCTAAACGCCAGACCTAGAAAGTGCCTAGGTTACAAACAGCCTGCCGTTGTGTTTAACGAATTACGCAATGCGGCCTAATTTAGCGAGTGGTGCACTTCGGGGTTGAATTCGCGCTTAATAAATAGTCTAAGTTTATTTAAATATAACTGATATAACAGGCACTCTAACAACCAGTACAAGAAACTGTAATTACAACAAAAAGCCCACTACACTGTAATGGGCTTAATAATATTAACTTAATTAGAAGCTTTGTGAGTAGCGGAAGTACAGCTGACGACCAATATCGAAACCGCCATAATAAGAATATGTTGAACTTGGGCCTGAATACATAATAGGACCGCGCTTATCAAAAATATTGTTTGCACCAACAGATAGTTTTGATTCCCACGGTGTGCTATACGTCAATTGCAGATCATTGAAAGTAGTAGAGCCAACTTTATTTTTAGGTACTACTACACCATTCGTCCAATCACGTTCAAAGTTAGGATCACTACAACGATCTTCAAAGTAACAATCTTCACGCATTGATGAGAAATAACGCATTGCCCAATTTGCACTGAAATCTCCATATGTCCAGTTCAAACCAAAGTTAGCTCGAGTTCTGAATGTATCTGCATGGCCTACATCCGATTCAACTTTAGTTGTTGGATCATTTGTCGACTTAGAATCATACTTCAACAAGTATGTGCTATCTAATGTTGCACGGAAATCACCAAAGCCAGTTTCAAATGCATAAGCTAATGAAAGGTCAATACCTGATGTTTCTGTGAAACCTGCGTTTCGAGTACCATAGGTTAAATCATTAACAATAGAATTATTTGGATCACGTGAGAACATTGCACAGCGAGATTCATCTCCCCCGATATAGCAGTCTTTTAAGATTTCATTCGGTGAATCAGATACAACAGTGTCTGTGATTTTAATGCTCCACCAATCTAGTATTATGTCTAGGTTTTCAACATAGCTTGGGTTGTAAACAAAACCGACTGTTTTACTTGTTGACTCTTCTGGTTGCAAAAGAGGGTTTGAACCACTATTAAACGGCACAGGTGTCTGAGCTGCAGGCCCCGTTGTAGGCACGAAGCCTTGTTGTAACTGACGATAATCAGCAGGTACATCTTGTAAACAACGTGCTGAACCAGCAGCTGTACCATAAACAGAGTCACACGGATCAATAAAGCCTGTAGTAAATGTTTGTGAGCCACCACCATATAAATTACTAATAGTAGGTGCACGGAAACCTTCAGCCCATGTACCACGAACTAATAAATCATCGTTAGGTCGCCATTCAATACCTACTTTACTATTTGTTGTATCTCCAAAAGTACTGTAATCAGAGTAGCGAGTCGCAAGACTAACGTTCAATGCTTTAGCACCAACAACATCTGATAAGATTGGTACATTTAATTCAGCATAAGCCTCAGTTACGTCGTAACCACCGCCAGTTGCACCAGATGCAAGTGTTGTGCTTTGGCCTAATTGAGCAAGTGCATCTGGGTTATACTGGCCTGTTTCTTTTCGATGCTCACTTCCTAGTGCAAAGGTTAAAGCACCGGCAGGAAGTTCAGCAAGTAAACCACTGATGTTTGCAAAGTACATTGTGGTTTGTGTTTCACCGCGGTAATGAAGTGTTGGATACAAGAAGTCTTGCACATCTGGATCAGCCAAAGAATTTTCTACAGCTCCTGCTCCAAATCCAGCTAAAGGGTTCCATGCCACACACTCAGCTGAAGAAATTGGATTATCTTCTGTACCGCACTGGACTTCTCCTGATGCGTTTAAGAACGAAGGACCCGTTGCCGCTTCAATTGCTGGCTTGTAGAAGTTACCATTATCAACTTGAACAGTTGTACTCTTGCTATAGACACCACCAACATCCCAGTCAAAATAACGATTCGCTAGTTCAAATGACCCCTCTAGTGCAGCTGTAAAGCGTAAAGTATCTTGATTACTTTCAGTTGTTCTCGGCACTTCCCAGCCACGGCGAGTAAATGAAACATCTTCACCTACCGGATTAAAGTAGCTGTCTCCACTAAGCACAAAGCCATCTGAAGCAGATTGATAAGGATAACCAGCTACCTGACGCAGAGCTTCACGCTCACTGTAACCAATGTCACTTGTAAAGCTAACACTATCAGTAATATCGTAATTAGAGCTTACATAGAGAGAACGCGCACTTAACGGTGTTTCTAAATGCATTTGGTCAATTGAATTACTTGAACCATTCTCATAAGTTTGAGGCTCGAAATCATCAAATGATGAAGCATTTCCAGGACGCTTAGCAACCCACCATTGATCGTTGTAATAAAAGCGACCATATTGGCCCACTAAGGTGCGGTTATTTGGAATATCATATCCTGGGTATGATACTTCTGAGAATGAGCGATCTCTTGCCCATACATCACTTTCATCACGCCACTCAGCGCCTAAAGTAATAGATCCCTTTTCACCAGAAAAACCTGTAACCATACTAATGTTTTTCTTCTCGCCATCACCGTCATCGTAGCCACCACCATATACAGTGAATTCAAGGCCCTCGTAATTCTTACGAGTAATAATATTAACAACACCTGCCATTGCATCTGAACCATACATTGCAGACGCGCCATCTTTTAATACATCAATACGCTCAACCATTCCCATTGGAATAGCAGAGATATCTTGATAACCAGAAGTAGTGATACCTAAACGTTTACCGTTAATGAGAACTAATGTACGACTAGCTCCTAAATTACGAAGGTTGACGTAGTTACCACCTACATTCTCGCCTGACACTAGAGGCTCTGAACGGCTAATTGGAGGCGAGCCAGCTGCCGACATATTTTCAATCAGGTCAATAACTGAAGTGAACCCCTGATTAGCTATATCTTCACGGCTTATTGTTTGAATTGGCTGCGCGGTTTCAAGGTCAGTAGAACGGATGCGAGACCCCGTTACTTCGATACGCTCTACTTTTTCTGCTCCTTCATCTGCAGCTAATGTAGAAGCTGAGAATAGAGTTGATGTTGCACCAAAAGCAATCGCTAGGCGAACTGCTTTTGAAACTTTATTATTTAACATTTGAATCTCCCTGGTCATATCCATGTTATGACTCTATAAAGTTATATATACCCTTAATGGGCACTGGTACCCATAAAAGGCACTACAGGTTAATATTAGAAATGATATTTGGTCAACAGGTTTTTAACCACTGGTTCTGAATGTTAATAACTAGTTTCAAAAACATGGACATTTTAGGGAGGATTGTATTACAGGCACTTAACATTAATTTAAAAAATCGAAACAATAAAAAACTTAAACTAGCTTAAAGCCATATAGAAAAAGCCTTAACGCTTCCTTAATAATTTATTATTTCATTTTTTTCATGGGGTATTTCATCATTTTTGTATAAAAATAAATTTCATTTAATTTTCACCTCCTTGTTATTTTCACAGACCACCTTCAACAATATAAAAATAGTTACTTTTACCCATAAATTTAAAACTTTAAGGTCTGACTTTAAATTTTGGTCGGCGTTCGACACTACAAGATGTATAATTTAGCTGCTTAGTAAATGCTGAGCCTTAGTTGCGTTAGAACGTACTGCTTACCTTTGTGAGGCTGAAAAGGGGAAGTCTTATATTTTGCTAAGTTAGAGTGAATAAGTTACTCAATCACTTTATTATAATCTAATTATTTAAAAGCCTTTTAATTAATATTTTCACCTCCTAACCAAGTAAAAACAACTAAATTTAAAAGTATTTCATAAGTCTTCCACATGACAAAACCTGCTCGCCTTTTATTAGCTCAAACATTCAAAGCTTAAAAAACCATATTTAACATAAACTTAAGAATAAATTACATTTTAATAAACACTCAAACCTTAACATCACTTACCGGTGATTAACCTTTTTAACAACGTACCCTTACATATCTAAAAATCGAGCCAGCTGCATCATTAAAAACATACACCCTTAAAGATATTAGCTTTTAAGATTATAATAACATTAATCAAAACAAACTTATTGACTTATAAGTCAGGCACTCTTGATGATAAGCCATTGTCTATTAAGGCTTTATTTTACCAACACAAGCCTAAATTTTTTAATATCATGAACTATTGAAAAAAAATTCTTCAACCGGAGAAATTACATGTAAAAAACTTCATGCTCTGATATTATTTAGTGTACCAAATTGGTAACAGATAAATAAAATAGATAAAGGAATTATATGAAAATTATAAAAATTCTACCAATTCTGATCGCATTTTTTAGTTCAGTCACTTTTGCGACGAATTCAATTGAAGATTTTTTCAACAATAAAGACTATCAACAGGTCAAGATATCTCCATCTGGGGATTATTATTCAATAACCTATCAGGAAGAAACAGAGCTAAAGCTGGTAATCCTAGAAAGAAAAACTAATAAAGTTTTATCAAGTTTTGCTTTTGGCGAGTACCAGAAAATATTTAATGTAACTTGGGTTAATGACGAACGCTTTATTATGGCTGTTAGAAAGACTGTCGGATATTTAGATACTAAAGGAGGAAGACCATATTATGTTGCATCAAATTATGATGGTTCAAACAGACGAGAACTATTAGCCTCACAAACATCCTTATATAGTATCGTCAGTATACTGCCTGATGATAAAGAGCATATATTAGTTACAAAGCAGCATTTCGCCGATGATTTTGCTGTTAAAGTTCATAAGGTTAATATTTACAATGGTCGCTCAAGTTATCAAGCAGATCAACCAAAAGAAGATGTTTTCGGTATGATTGCTGATATAACAGGTAACCCTAGAATTGCGTTCAGCTACACTGAAGAAGAAGACCATAAAATGGGTGAAGGTGAATTAAGTCTCTTCTATAAAAAAAAGCCTAACTCGAACTGGGAAAGTTTCAATCTAGATATCCTCAAATTTCAAAAGGGAGATAATCTATCAATCTTAGGAATGAATAAATCAGGTAACATAGCATATTTCATTAATGATTCGACAACTAAGAATTCTGCAGTGTTTTCATTTAACTTAGAAACTGATGAGTTAAAAAAAATAATAGCAAATGAAGATGTCGATATCTCAACACCTATATATGGCTTATCAGGTGAAGTTATCGGTGTGACATATGATCCGGACTATCCTAATTTTTATTACTTTTCAGATAGCAAAGATAGTAAATTATTAAAAAAACTGAGTGACTCATTTCGTAATTACAGACTCAGATTTACAAGTCATTCTAAAGAGAAAGGGCTTTCTGTATTTGCAATATCAGCTGATAAATCACCTACTGAGTTTTACCTTTATGATTCAAAATCAAAAAAAGCAAAATTTATATCCTCTATGAATGGTAGTATAGACAAAAAACTATTAGCAACAGTAGAACCTTTTAGAATAAGTGCTAGAGACGGCGTGACTTTAAATGGTTATTTAACAATACCTAATAATAGCAAACAGCCATTTCCAGCCGTTGTCATGCTACATGGCGGTCCCCATGGCGTAAGAGACTATTGGGATTTCAATGCTGAAGCCCAATACCTAGCGAGTTTAGGTTATGCTGTTTTACAAGTTAACTACAGAGGATCTGGGGGATATGGAACTGAATTTCAAAAAAGTGGCTATAAAAACTGGGGCACTACAATGCAAGATGATGTCACAGATGCAACTAAGTGGGCAATTAGTGAAAAAATTATAAATGAAGACAGGATTTGTATATATGGTGGCAGTTATGGTGGATATGCAGCCTTAATGGGCGTTGTTAGAGAGCCTAACTTGTACAAATGCGCCATAGGCTATGTCGGCGTTTATTCACTGCCTGAAATGTTCAATAGTGGTGATACTCCAAAAAGTGACTCAGGCGTAAAGTTTCTAGAAACAATTCATGGAACTGATCAAAATGATTTAAAAGCTCGCTCTCCAGCTTATAATGTAGATAAAATTAAAGCCAAGCTATTTATCGCTCATGGCTCAGATGATATCCGAGTACCAATGGAACAATACGAAGCACTTACAGGTGAGTTGGATAAGATAAACTACCCTTACGAATCGATGGTTAGAGATGAAGGTCATGGCTATCACAAACCAAAAAATCGAACAGATTTTTATAAAAAGATGACCCACTTTTTAGGTGAGAACTTAAAAAATTAGTTTAAGTTAACTCAGTAATCAATAAATATATAATCTAGGGATAACCCGAGTTGCCTTATTTACATTGTGAAGTTAATAAGACAACTCAGTTATCTCATAGGAAAATCAAGAGTCTTACCTTAGTCAATACATCACACCAATTTATAATGCAATCATTATTAAAACAATAAAGTAGACGAAGGCTAACTTTAATTTTTCATATTCTTTAGCCATAAAGATTGAAAGCAATTAATAGACTCTTATTAAAATTCTTATACAAATTCTTTTAATTAAGCGTTCTATTTTGAGGCAATAAAACCTTATTGATAACAAGGTAAAAAACTCGTTATTTAGTTGTACTATATTAGAATTTTTTAACACAGGTAGCGGTAGGTTAAACCCTTCAAAATGATTAAGCATTATTGCTGATTGGCCTTAATTAAGACTCAAGACCAAAAGCATAATATCAAGGTAACAGTATTAAAGCTTTTTTCATACACTTACTTCTATTATCTAAGTTGCGCTTTCTCTTTAGTAGGCTTCGCAAGAGACAACCCAAGCAAAATGTTCCTCCTCAACGATTAAAGATGAAACATTTTCTAATTTCAGTTTATTATTTTGATTATCAAAGGCCTTATAAATTTCATTTTTTGTTAATGATGCACTGACCTGCTCCTCCAAGCGGTGTAATTGATAATTAACATTTATTTTTAATTTTTCTATCGCTAATAATGAGTTCGAGTTAATATTTCTCATTATTTTTGAAATATTATTAATAATATCTTGAAACCATTCTAAATGTTCATTTCCGAGCGGAAGTCTATTTAAATTTGCAATAAGCTCCTTATTTCTAACATTAAACTCATGAGAGTCTTTTGAAATTTTGATTCTAACCAAATCCTCCAACTGTTCAAACAATTTCATTTTGATAAGAACTTTCATAACATATATTCCAGCTCTTGAATTGCATGTCACAGGCGAGTCTTTACTATGAACTACAAGTACGGCTCGGCCACCTTTCTTCAATACTCGGCAAAGTTCCTTTAGTGATAAATCCCACGATGAGTACTCAAAACCAAACTGACTCACGGCTAAATCAAAATAGTCAGTTTTATAGGGAAGATTCTCAAGCTTTGTAGAAAATGAAAATTCTACTTGCTTAATCATATTCATAATTAATTGATCATTAGACCGAATACTAGTTACATCCAGGTTCGCGGCATCACATGCAAAAACATCAATATTATAATGTTTTTTAACAGCTATCATTTTCAGCCAAATGGCCAAAACCCCCTTCCCTGTAGCTAAGTCGAGTATCTTTAGTTCTTTATCTTCAACATTTAAAAGGGTATTTTCCCAAAGTTCAAGTACCTCTTGTGGGTAACCAAACTGCGTCTTTAGCTCAGCAAAGCTCGAAAAGCCTTCTGTTGAATTCCAATATTGATCCCAATGCATATATATTCCGAAGTGTTAGATTTAAGTGACAGGTTTGTATTGAAGATTATTATTAATAGTTTAGTTATTAGATTATAAAGATGATTTTCTTAAAACAAAAAGAGCGACATATGTCGCTCTTTTTCAATACTTAAGCAATATTAGAAAGATTGCTTGAAGTTAAAGTACATGATTCGACCAAAACCTGAGTATAGGTTGAAGTTGTAATCACGACCATCATATGCAAAAAGAGGTGGCTCTTTACCGAACGCATTTTGCGCACCGAAGCTGATTTTTGAATTCCAAGGAGTGTTATAAGCTACTTGAAGGTCATGTGTTACCCATGTAGGAATATGACCAACACATTTGCCATCATCATCGATATCTTCACATTGGCTATCGATTAAGTTTAAGTTCCAAGTAAAGTCAAAATCAGATAACGAATACACGTTTGAAATTGTCATACGTTGCTGAGGAACACCAGGATCCTTAACGAAGTTACGACCACCATCTGTTGAGTAATCGATGATGTGCGAGAAGTTTAAGTTTGTAGTTAAACGACCTGCATCACCAAAGTCAAAACTTGAACGAGCTTTGAAATCAATACCAGATGTTTCTAAAGTACCATCGTTACCAAAACCACGAACTACATTAGTCACACCACCATTAGGCGCACGTGTAACTGTGAATGAAGGTGGTAGTGAGTCACCACGTAATGTCGCATCAATAATGTATTGAGAGCTAAATGCACGAATACGGTTCGTGATTTCAATGTCGTAGTAATCTAATTCGAAGTCGATATTATCTGTAGCTTGATAAACAACACCTAGAGACATTTGCTCTGATTGCTCTGACTGTAAATCAGGGTTTGAAATTACAGTTGCATTGATTTGCGATGAACAACCTGCTTCTTCACCAATTGCCGCACAAGTTAAGTCATCAGAAACAGAATCCGCAGATTCAGCTGGCTGTTGAGTCAAATCAGGAAGTGATGGTGCACGGAAACCTTTACCCCATGAAGCACGTAATACTAGTGAATCAATTGGGTTATAACGAGCAGACACTTTTGGTGAGAAATCTGAACCATAGTCAGAGTAATCATCATAACGACCTGCAAAGTTTAATTCAAATTGCTCAGTTACAGGAACAAGTGCTTCAAAGAACAGACCACGAACAGATCTAGCACCACCTGCAGAACTACCTGATGAACCACCTACTTGTCCAGCTTCAGAAAGTGAATCGTAGTTATCAGCATAATCTTCTGAACGATACTCAAAACCAACGAAACCTTGGATTGCACCTGCATCAGTTTCCATAATATCAAATGCAGCATTAGCGAATACTTCTTCTTGGTTGAACTTACCAGTACGTGAAGTTGTTACCGTCATCGCGTTACGAACTTCTGCAGGAGCACCGAATGGGTCGCTTAGCATATAAGTGCCGTCATTGATGTATTGACGTGCGATACTACGAAGAATATAACCACTACCTACGTTATGACTTTCATTAATTGTTTTACGAGCACCAGCTTCAACTGAAACATTACCAATCATACCATTAGTACCAAAAGTAATATCTTTAAGTTCGGTTGAAAGGTGGTTATCACGGTTACCTAGCGCTGCAAAACGATGCCAGAAGTCAAGAGGTTGTTGATCAAGACCTAGAGATTCATCGTAAATAGGGCTATCTGGGTTAGTTGGGTTATTAGGGCTGTCTGCACTAATGAAATCTGAGTCATAGGCTGTTGTATCAAGGCCTGGAGCATAACGACCAAATGACTTAGTTTGAGCTACGTTGATGTTAGAGAAAATACTCCAATCATCGTTGATATCGTAACGCGCTTTAACGAAAGCTGAACGGTTTTTAATTGAAGCTTCATCAGCTGAAACTGCTGCGAAGTTAAAGCCACAACGTGCACCAATACGGTAAAAGTTTTCATTACCAACGCCTTCACAAGTAGCTTCTGGAGAGAAGAAATCAAAGTTACTAGCACCTGGCATGTAGTTGCCATCTTCATCTTGTGCCATTGTTGTGAAGTTGTTTGAATAAACTGAACCACCTGGTGAATACCATGGGAAATCACGTGCGTATACAATATCACGACCATTCCATGAAGCACCGGCTAAAACAGATGCGTTATCAGAAGATGCACCGAATACAACAGAACCATTTTCACGGTCACCACCTTCATGTTCAATACGACCTGAACCGATAGTAACTTCTGCACCGTTGTAGTCTTTACGAGTAATAACGTTGATTACACCACCGATTGCATCTGAACCATAAAGTGCTGAAGCACCGTCTGACAAAATTTCAACACGCTCAACAGCAGCCATTGGGATGAAGTTAAGATCTTGGCTAGAGCCTGTTAAAGTCGACTTAGGCAAACGGCGACCATCAACTAGAACCAAAGTTCTATCAGAACCTAGACCACGTAAGCTAACAGTTGTTGCGCCTTGTGCAGAACTACCAGACTGAGGACGGAAAGAACCCAGACTATTGAATGTTGTATTGCGAAGAAGATCTGCAACAGATGATTCACCACTTAATTCAATTGCCTCACGGTCAATTACAGTGATTGGTAAATCAGTTGCCATATCAACACGTTTGATACGTGAACCTGTTACTTCAATTCTTTCTACTTTTTCTACACCTTCTTCATCTTCAGCTGCAAATGAATTAACTGAAAATGCGGCAGTAGATGCTGCACCAAAAGCAATCGCTAAGCGAACTGCTTTTGAAACTTTATTATTTAACATTTGATTCTCCCTGGACCACTATATTGTGGTTATATTTAGCATAAGCTTGTTTATTATTTGTTTGTCGCATCAGGACTGCGACAAACAAATAATAAACAAATAAACCAAAATATCCAGCCCTTTATTTACAATTTTTTAATGAGAGCGCAAAAAGTTTACTTTTACCCACTTTATGAACAAAAAACGTACAACACAAAACTTTAAACTTGGTTGAAAATTCAATTACAAGATTAAAGAATCACGAAAATGTTAACTTTTTTAAAAAAGCGATATCTGACATCCCCCCAAAGAGACTATTTTTAAACCAAAATCTGGTACTATCATTTCTCCAATAGGAATCAGCTGTTTATTAACATAAATGCCATAATCATAGTTATGTTTACCTGTGTAGTACTCAGCGCCATTAGCGGTGTAAACATATTCAATTATTTGACCACGTTGAAACATTAGGTGGGGATTGTCAGCTAAATACTGTTTCGCTGCTTTTACATGAGGGGGGATGTTTTTTTGGTAATCAGTAAGATGCTGACCCAGTCGCTTGCGATAGGTTAGCTTAGAATCAAATTCACCCGCATAAAGCTTTTTTACATACCTATCAAAAGCTTGAAGAATAAATTCTTCTCTGTAAATTTCAGAAAATAATATTTCAAATAATTCTGTCTGAAACTCGTGTGCAAGTTCTGTCCAATCACTTCTTACGGTTTCCATACCCTTAAAAACTAATTTTGAAGCGCCATTTTTCTCGACTTTTCCTACATAACGCTTTTTCGAACCCATTGTTTTGCCTCTAATTGTGGGCATAAAAAATGGGCTATAGTGGGTTTCGTACTCAATTTCTAAAAAACTGTCTATTTTATAGTCTTGTAGCAAAAGGTGCTGCCAGCGCTTGTTAATTTTACTTGCCAGTTTTGTACCAATTTCATTACAGCTTAGTGAGTTTAGATCATCATCAAGCTTAACAAAGGTCGAATCTGTATCACCATAAATGACGTTGTAGCCCCACTCTTCTATCCATTGCTTGGTTGTTTGCATTATTTCATGGCCACGCAAAGTAATTGAGCTCGACAATCTAGGGTCATAAAAGCGACACCCTTTAGAGCCAAGTACACCATATAAACTATTCATGATGATTTTAATTGCCTGCGAGAGCATAGGCTGGTTTTTATCTTTGGCTATTTGTCTTGTCGCTGACAGTTCACGAATAAGCTCTGGCAGATGGTGCTCAGTACGTGAAAATTGTGCTTGGTTAAAACCTTCTATTGCGTCATCTGGCTTTTTTAAACCTTCAATAAGGCCAAGGGGGTCTATACAAAATGTGCGCATTATTGATGGATAGAGGCTCTTATAATCAAGCACCAGGATATTCTTATATAGACCTGGCTGCGATGACATAACATAACCACCAGGGCTGTCAAAACTTAACCCATGATCGCCCAAATTAGGGGCTACATAGCCACTTCTATGCAATAACGGTAAATATAAATTTGTAAAGGCCGCAACTGAGCCACCCATTCGTTCTAATTCAAGTCCGGTGAGTTGGCTTCTCACAACAGCAAAATCGAGTAACTTAAGTTTTTCAAAAATCCGTAGCACTAACATGCAATCTTGTCTGTTGTAATTAGCAAGAGACAGTTTGTCTTCATTAAACTGGCGAATTATTTCTTCAAGGCGATTATCAGTGCTGATTAGCTTCTCTTCACCAAGTTCAATACTCGCTACATTGGCAAGGCTAAAACTATCGTAGTGATAGGTGGCGTTTTTTAGGGTATCAATACCATCTACAACTACTCGGCCAGGTATTGTAATACGGGTAAAATTACCTTGCCGCAGCTGCATCTTTTCTTTATTGCGGCCAAGCGGTAATTCGACACCAAGTGCTTCAGCACGGGCATGTAAAACACTAAAGTCAAATTCAATCACATTCCAACCAATGATCACATCAGGGTCGACAGTTTCAATGTGTATACAAAGCTGATTGAGTAAATCAATTTCATCCACACACCAATGAAGGTTAAATTCAAGTTCACTGGTATCTTGTGGCTGGCCTACCATCAACACTGTATCTATGTGTGCCCCTACTAGACCTATTGAAAATAGCACTCCTTCACCATTACATTCTATATCGAGCGACAAACTTGAAAAATGCGGCGTAAAATCGTTATTTTTTTTGAACTTAGCATCTGTTAAAACAGGATATGGATGGCTTTTTATTGGCCTTCCTTGAGCCCAAACTGACCCTTTAATGAAACGTTCCATCAAAAATCTATCAACAGGACGAATATCATCCTCATAGACTTTTATATGCTGCGCTTTGAGTCGTTTCGCTGCATTGTAATAGTGCTTTAATGATGAAAAGTAACAAGAAACTACTTCTTGTTGCATAAAGCTCTTCAGTGCCACAGGTTTAATTTCACAAAAAATACCATGCTCTGAAAACACTCTATTCGCAGCGTCTATTTGAGATTCATTAATAAAGAACACTGCTTTTTGTGGTGTACTTATGAGTTTTACAGGTCCTTGCTTAGATAAAATCCACACCACAATCGAAATGCCCTTAGCGCTATCATAGCATTGCGTGGAAAGAATAAAGCCGGAGGCTAACTGCATGTAAATAAACCTTTTTATTATAATTTAGGCATGTTAGTCAAGCAAAGCTAAGTTGATTAGCTAATTAAAGTAACAAGTCGCTTGTAGTTGCCCAGTTAAATCTCTAAAATTCATTACTGTAATTATATACATACTTTAGGTTTTCTGGGCATGCTTTCTGACTCTTTAAAAAAAACAATTCGG
Source organism: Pseudoalteromonas sp. BZA4 (assembly GCF_040104395.1). Lineage (NCBI taxonomy): Bacteria > Pseudomonadati > Pseudomonadota > Gammaproteobacteria > Alteromonadales > Pseudoalteromonadaceae > Pseudoalteromonas > Pseudoalteromonas sp. BZA4. The sequence goes on along the minus strand of NZ_JBECOT010000030.1, from coordinate 39,426 downwards.
CAAATTCATAAGCATGTTGCTGATAACCTCACCGATTATCGCCCTCGAAGTAGTCAAAACTATTTAGTTGCCGAGATAGCAAAAACGCTGGCTGGCGAATATCACAAGAGCCAACGAATTTGTGTTATTGAAGCAGGCACCGGGACCGGAAAATCGTTAGCGTATTGTTTAGGGGCATTGCCCTTAGCGATGGCCAAGAAAAAGAAATTAGTGATTTCTACGGCAACCGTTGCCCTACAAGAGCAGTTAATTAGTAAGGAGCTGCCTTTTTTTAAAGAGCACTCTGGCCTAGACATCAAGTTTGATTTAGTGAAAGGTCGACAGCGTTATATCTGTGCACAAAAACTCAGTGCCGCCGTTAATGGCGACAGTCAAACGCAAATGGAGTTTATGCCGACCCTGTCATCGCCGCTTTCTGATATGGAAACTAAATGCTTAAAGCAACTTTATGATGCTTATTCAAAAAAACAATGGCAAGGTGACCGCGATAGCTGGGCTGATACTATTCCTGATAAAGTGTGGAATTTAATTGCCTGTGATAAGCATTCATGCCAACGACAAATGCGCGCTCATCAGCTCTGCCCTTTTCATATGGCACGTCAGCGTCTTATGCAAATGGATGTGCTAGTGATCAACCATTCTTTATTACTGGCTGATCTTGATTTGGGTGGCGGTAAAATTCTACCTGAGCCTGACGATACAATTTATGTAATCGATGAAGCGCACCATTTAGCGCACATCACCCGCGATTTTTCTTCTGCTGCAGCAACCATTAAAGGCACCATAGACTGGCTAGACAAACTGGTAAAATTTGCTGGTAAAATGGCTAATGTGCTCGTAGGTCAAAAAGCGATTGGGCAAAATTTTAAGCTCAGTGACAGTATCAATGATGCTGGTAAAAACTTAAAAGTGGTGCGTGATATTCTTGATAACGCAGACTTTAATTATAACAGTGATGACACCTATCGTTTTGAACATGGTGAAATCCCTGCTTCTTTACATGCCAAAGCAAAAGATATTAGCGATGCCACCCTTGATGCCCTAAGAGCACTCAACAAGATGCATGACACCTTAGTGCAAGACGTAAGTGATGGTGATATAAAACCTTATGTGGCTGATCCAATCTTGGCAGAAAGTGGTCAGTACATTAACCGTTTAGAGTTATTAAACAAGCTGTGGTTTAGCTACGCGACAAAAGGCGAAGGAATTCCCCATGCGCGCTGGATCAAACGCTTAGAATATAAGAACCATCACGACCATTTACTCAGTGATTGCCCTATTGAAGTTGGCTATTACCTAAAAGATAAACTATGGAATCAATGTGCGGGTGCCGTACTTTGTTCAGCCACCTTAACTGCATTGGGTTCATTTGATCACTTTGCCTATGAATGCGGTCTTGCCAAAGAAGAAGGCGTAAAATACATAAAAGTCCCTTCTCCGTTTGATTACCCAAAACAAGCGACGCTACATATCCCTGCCAGCCATATTGAGCCGACCGATAAAGCGTTTAGCGACCACTTGGCTGAGCAATTACCTAAGTTCCTTGATGATAAAAAAGCAAATTTAGTGTTGTTTGCCTCTTATTGGCAGATGGATCATGTTGTTAAAGCGCTGCGTAGCAAAGGAATTGAGGTCTTAGTGCAAGGTGAAATGTCTCGTGAAGCACTGCTTAAAAAGCATAAAGCTAATGTAGATTTAGGCCGTGCTAGCTATTTATTTGGTACTCAAAGTTTATCTGAGGGTCTTGATTTACCAGGTAAATACTTAGAAAACCTGGTAATTACAAAAATTCCATTTGCGGTGCCTACCTCACCAATAGAAGAAGCGCAGGCTGAGTTTGTGCAAAGTAAAGGTGGCAACCCGTTTCTTTCGATAACCGTACCTGATGCGGCAAAGAAATTAGTACAAAGCTGTGGTAGACTACTGCGCAAAGAAAATGATCAGGGTCGCATTACTATCCTTGATCGCCGTTTAGTGACCAAGCGATATGGCAAAGCCATGCTCGATACCTTGCCACCTTTTAAAAGACAAATTGATTATTAATGTTTGAATTAGCTTTAGACCCAGCAACCTGGGCACTATTATGCGCAGTCGCACTGGCAGCGGGCTTTATTGATGCAATTGCAGGCGGTGGCGGGATGTTAACTGTGCCAGCGCTATTAACTGCAGGCTTACCGCCCCATCTCACCTTAGGTACCAATAAACTTGCAGCGAGTTTTGGCTCATTGACGGCCAGCGTGACTTATTTTCGTAAAAAGTTGTTCAACCCACGGTTTTGGGCTGCATCTATTTTAGCGACAGCTATTGGGGCACTCGTAGGCACTTTAGCGGTTGATTACTTAAGTATTGAATTTTTAAATAAATTACTACCGGTGGTGATTATTTTAGTCGCTTGTTACAGCTTATTTGGCAGTTTGAGTACAACTGAGCATAACGAGTTACCAAAGCTTGATAGCAAAACTAAATTTAAACAATGGCTACAAGGATTAGGCCTTGGTTTTTTTGATGGTTTAGCAGGCCCCGGCACTGGCACATTTTGGACAGCCTCAAATAGCCTATTATATAAAATGAGTTTGTTGCTTAACTGTGGCCTTGCCCGCTCAATGAACTTTGTTTCAAACTTTATTTCTTTGATCACATTCGTGGCGCTTGGCCATGTGAACTTTTTACTTGGTATCACAATGGGCTTTTTCTTGATGCTTGGAGCATGGTTAGGAGCACATTCAGCAATAAAGTTTGGTAGTAAAATGATCCGCCCAGTATTTAACACTGTGGTTATAGTGTTAGCATTAAAGTTAATCTATGAGGCTTATTTATAAATGCAATCGACTGCTTTTGATAAACTACGTTCACAAATTGAAAGGCTCAAACAATTAGCCACACAATTTGATAAGGGTAATTTATTTGCTAAAAATCGCTATATGCAAGCCCAACCAAGTTTGTTTGATAAAGCCGTGTTTAGCACAAAAAGTATGAAGCTAGCGGACTACGTAAGCGAAATCGAAGATGAGCTTAACAGCTTGCCGCCTGCTGAGCATCGCCATGCTTACCAATATGCACTTGAGCGCATTACCCTTCAGGTAGAGGCGGTATTTAATGTGATCAAATCAACCCCTGTATGGGCTAAAGAAAATAAGTACAGTTTTAAGCCAAAAGCTAAACCACAGGTTTATAAACAAGCAGTTAAAAAAATCATGCAGTCATCCCATGAACTTTATGACGAACTAAAGCAAAACCATGAGTTTGAACGCCGCTTAGTATTGATGATCGAAGAGCGAAAACTAAAACTTGAAGCTGCAAATACACAGCAAGCAGCCGAAATTAACAAAGAAATACTCGCATTACACGCAAGACTTGGCCGTTGTCGTAAGGCAATTTCTGCCACTGAAGACAAAATTCAACAGGTCGAGAAACAGCAGCTGAGATAATGTTTTACTACCATCCAAGTTATTCAGCGTTAGCTTTACCTGAGCGTCACCGCTTTCCCATTGATAAATATCGCTTGTTAAAACAGCTTGTCAGCAACTTCATTGATGAACAGTATTTCATTACCCCACAACAAGCCACTAAAGCTCAGCTTACTCTGTGCCATAACCCCGCGTATGTCGACGCATTTTTAGCTGGTAGTCTTGATAGCAAAGCCATTAAAAAAATGGGCTTTCCTTGGTCTACCCAATTGGTTGAACGAACACTTTACTCTGTTGGGGCGAGTATTCAAGGCGCTGAGTTTGCATTACAACAGGGTGCTGCTTTTAACCTAAGTGGTGGTTATCATCATGCTTTTTCAGGATATGGTAGTGGCTTTTGTATTTTTAATGACTTAGCGATAGCTGCTGCACACTTGATTGATACTGAGCAGGCCGACACCGTATTAATCTTTGACTGTGACGTTCACCAAGGCGATGGCACAGCTGAAGTTACGCAACTACATCCTCAAATAATTAGCTGCTCAATTCATTGTCAGCAAAACTTCCCCCGCATTAAGCAGCAATCAAACTACGATTTTGCCTTAGAGCATGGCACTTCAGATGCTGAATACCTAGAGACCGTCAAACAAGCTTTAGCCCTAACAACTAGACTCCACCAGCCAGATATCATTTTGTATAACGCCGGCGCAGACATCGCAACAGATGACGAGTTAGGGCACTTTCAAGTTAGTTTAGAAGGCGTGTATCAACGTGACTATTTTGTATTAAACCAAGCAAAGCAAGCAGAAATCCCAGTGTTTGCAGCCATGGGCGGTGGCTATCAACGAAATGTAAGCCGTTTGGTTGATGTTCACGGTCAGCTTTTTAGGGCTGCTGTCGATTTATTTTAAAGCTTGGTATACACTAAAAGTGACTGTTTAATTAGGCTTATTTTGTATGAAAATGCATGACGACATTCACAACTACTATGAAAAATTAGTTGTCGAAGACATCACTAAACGCAACTTAGAATCAACCTATAGTGATGATATTATGGCAGATTTATGCTGCACCGTATTAAACCAACTGCCTGCCCGTTACATCCGTTACGATGTCGATATGGAATTTTATTTACCTCAAACAGAGCGTATTAAAATGGAGCAACAAGTGCAAACGGCCATCGATGTAGCGATCAGCCAAGTTGCTAAGAAAAAGGAACTGCAAAAATGAGTAATGAGTTAGATAGCGCGCCTAACTACATCAAGATTGCTGTAGATCTCATTATGCTCTTAGAACAAAACGACGTACCTGCCGAAGATGTATTAGCAGCTTTAGAAATCGTAAAGTCTGATTTCGAAAAGAAACTCCCACAATCAACTGATTAATAGTCCGAAAATGGCGAGTATTGGGGCATAAATTTGTTATGCTCAGGTTTTATAATTTAAGAATGTAAAACCATGTCATTGCCAAGTTTATTACGCTTATTCATCCTTGCTGCTATTTGGGGCGCTTCCTTCTTATTTATGCGCATGGCAGCGAATAGCTTAGGCCCTGCAGTATTAATTGAGTTAAGAGTCGGCTTTGCAGCAATAACACTGTTTATTTTTGCGCTGTACTTACGCAAGAAACTGGCTTTCACGACCCACAAAAAGCATTTTTTCATTATTGGCGCGCTTAATTCCGCCATTCCCTTTTTATTGTTTGCCTTTTCAGCACAAACAATTAATGCATCTACCTTATCCATATTAAACTCAACAACGCCAATTTGGGGCGCCATAGTCGGTATTATTTGGAGTAAAACCAAACCCACTAAAAGTATGCTGCTTGGCTTGCTATTAGGCTTAACGGGCGTAGCCATTTTAGTGGGGCAAAATAGCCTCACTATCGACAGCCAATCTATCACAGCAATTGTTGCGGCATTGTGTGCTTCACTCAGCTACGCCATCGCATCCCATTACACTAAACATGCACCTAAGTTATCTGCTTTTGATAATGCCCATGGCAGTATGTGGGCGGCGAGTATCATGGTACTGCCGCTTATTTTTGTTATTCCCGCCAGAGAAATGCCAAGTAACGAGGTTATGCTTGGTGTGGTGGCACTCGGAGTGCTGTGTACTGCAGTGGCATATATCTTGTTCTTTCGCTTGATTGATGACATTGGCCCAACCTCCGCGTTGACTGTTACTTTTTTGATTCCACTTTTTGGCATAGTGTGGGGAAATTTAATTTTAGATGAGCAAATTGGTCCCAATACCTTGGTTGGCGCACTGTGTGTTATCGCAGGTACCATGCTGGTCACTGGCTTTATTCGCATCAAGCCATTTCTAAAACGAAACACCTTGTAACAGAATGCAAATTGCATTTTTAAATACAATCTATATTCTGTTAGATACTAAAAAAGGAAGGAGAAGTGTATGTCAGGTACTACCATGGTGGTGTTAATCGTGCTGATATCAGTCGGCTCTGGGGTAATTTATGATATGTATAAAAAACACCTTGAGTTTAAATCACGAACTTTAAAAAATTCAAAAGAAGCAAACGAACATGTAGCCGAAGTAACAAAAGAGTTGCAAGAGCTAAGAGAGCGTGTACAAACCCTCGAAGCCATTGTCACTGACTCTAGCTACAACGTAAAACAAGAGATTAATAAACTTTAATTAAGTTAACTCTAATTAAGACAATAATGCACTGTATTGTTCAAGCACAGGCTGATAATAATCGGCGTCTTGATTTAACATGCGTTGGTAATGAGCACATAACTGCTTTAAATATGTTTGGTGCTCTTTATTTGTTAGCTGCCACATTGAGTGCCCAACTCGAGTGATCTGTTGCGAGGATGACGCACTCATGGCAATAACTTCATAAAATCGTTTGTTTTCACACACCAACTGCTCAGAGACGAGCCCCAATGGCAGTGTTTGTAAATAGCTACGAACTTGATAACTGTGATGCACTGGGCAAACAATAAAGTCGATATGCGTATTTGGCTGTTGGCTTACAATCTTCGCTAAGAACTGCACTAACAACTCACCACCCACTCCAGCAATAATAACAAGATGGCGTTTTTTAGGATCTGGTGAAATCATTGCTACATCTTGGCAATGTACCTGCCAACGGCCGCGTTGCTCTCTTTTAGCAAAACGTTCGAGTTTATCACCTAGTGCCTGCATTAACTCAGGCACAATATCAACAAAATGTATAAGCGGTGCTTTATCTTGCTGTAGCAGCTCAATGCCTAACAAACCGTGATCACAGCAACAATCCCAGATTTCGTCATAACCTGAATCTACCACATCAATGATGGCTGATAGTCGTTTACTCAGTGCCATTAGTTTGCTGTTTTATAAACTAACGCTTTTAAGCTGCGATCACTGTCTACTTCAATAAAACCATCGGTAGGAGCTAATCGCTCAACAAAACTAATTGCTCCTTGTGTATGATCGCTAATGAGATCTTTAAACGCCTGCTCTGAAAGCTCAGGGCTATTGGCACACAGTAATAATTGGGTGTTTTCATTTAACAGCTCAGGTAAACGACGCAAGATTTTTTGATAATCCTTGGTCAATATAAAGCTGCCCTTTTGAAAGCTCGGTGGATCAACAATGATTAATTCATAGGGCGCTGATTTTTTTAGTTTACCGAATGATTTTAAAATATCGTGCGGTAAATAACTAACCCCTTGAGCAAAACCATTTAGCTGATGATTTTGTTTACCCGTGCGCAGCACACCTTTATTCATGTCCATATTTATAACTTGGTCTGCCCCACCCTGCATTGCTGCAACAGAGAAGCCACATGTATATGAAAATAGGTTGAGCACTTTTGCATTTTTACTATTGGCTTGAACAAACTCTCGGCCACGGCGCATATCAGGGAAAATCCCAGTATTTTGGCGACTCAATAAATCGACTTTAAACTTAATACCATTTTCACTGACATGGTGCTCTTGGGGTAATTCACCAAACATCAGGGCATTACGAGTGTTAATGCCACTACGTTGTTGGAAAACCAATGCACTTACAAGCTCTGGCGCATTCTGTTGCGCCCATTGCCACAGGGTATCAGTTAATTGCGCAAGCACTTGTTCATCTATTTCTTCATATGAAACTAAAAAAAGTGCTGGCGGATAAAAGTCTAAGTTTATGTGGCTCAGCTCAGCGACTGAGTGACCACGGCCATGGAATACACGACATAATTCATTAGCAGCAAGTGGAGCCTCTGCTAAGGCACTTAAAATGGCAGAAAAATCGTTTGTCATCATCTTTAGTTAATTAACTGTTGTTGTAATTCGTGAATTTCATCACGCACAGACGCCGCTTTTTCAAACTCAAGATCGCTAGCATAAGCATGCATTTTCGCTTCAAGGGTTTTGATTTGGCTAGCAATATCTTTCGCGCTGAGCACTTGTTTAGACTCTTTACGCACCAACTTAAGGTTATCTTTCGGACTTGCCTCTTCACCCACATCCATAATATCGGTGATACTTTTAACCAGTGCTTGCGGCTCTATACCATGCTCAAGGTTATAAGCTTGTTGTTTTTCACGGCGACGGTCTGTTTCATCAATGGCTTGTCGCATCGAGTTAGTTATGCGGTCGCCATACAGAATCGCTTTACCATTTAAGTGACGCGCAGCACGACCAATGGTTTGAATAAGTGAGCGAGTCGAACGTAAGAAGCCTTCTTTATCAGCATCAAGTATCGCAACAAGTGAAACCTCTGGCATGTCGAGACCTTCTCGCAATAAGTTAATGCCCACTAACACATCAAACACACCGGCACGTAAATCACGGATAATTTCGACTCGTTCAACGGTGTCGATGTCTGAGTGCAAGTAGCGAACTTTTACATCATGGTCGTTGAGATAGTCGGTTAAATCTTCTGCCATGCGCTTAGTTAAAGTAGTAACAAGTACCCGCTCGTTCACTTCAACTCGTTTATAGATCTCAGAAAGTAAGTCATCAACCTGGGTGCCCACAGGGCGCACTTCAATTTCAGGGTCTATAAGCCCGGTTGGACGAATGACCTGCTCAGCAACCTCCCCTGATGAGCGCTCAAGCTCAAAGTCACCAGGTGTTGCCGACACATAAATAGTTTGCGGCGCAATGGCTTCAAATTCTTCAAAGCGTAATGGGCGGTTATCTAATGCCGATGGCAAGCGAAAGCCATACTCAACAAGATTTTCCTTACGGCTTCTATCGCCTTTATACATAGCACCAATTTGCGACACAGTAACGTGTGATTCATCAATAATCATCAATGCATCATCAGGTAGGTAATCTAATAATGTCGGAGGTGGATCGCCTGGTGTTCTGCCAGATAAATATCGCGAGTAGTTTTCAATGCCTGAGCAATAACCAAGCTCGGTCATCATTTCAATATCGTACTGGGTGCGCTGAGCAATACGCTGCTCTTCCACAAGTTTGTTGGCACTAAGTAGCTGAGCTCGGCGGTCTTTAAGCTCACCTTTAATTTTATCAATGGCATCAAGAATTTTTTCACGGGGAGTTACATAGTGAGTTTTCGGGTAAATAGTTGCGCGCACAATGTGCTTTTCAACAGCCCCTGTAAGCGGGTCAAAAATACTTAAACGTTCAATTTCATCGTCAAACATTTCCACACGAACAGCGTAAGTATCCGATTCAGCTGGAAATATATCGACCACTTCGCCACGTACACGGTATGTACCGCGGCTAAATTCAATATCGTTGCGTGTATATTGCAGCTCAGCAAGACGACGCAGCATATCGCGCTGATCGACGGTTTCACCCACTTTCAGCAAGAGCATCATCTTCATGTATGAGTCAGGGTCGCCCAAACCATAAATAGCAGACACCGAAGCCACAATAATGGTATCGCGTCGCTCAAGCAGCGCTTTGGTGGCACTTAAACGCATTTGTTCAATATGCTCATTGATGGAGGCGTCTTTTTCAATAAAGGTATCGCTGGCAACAACGTAGGCTTCTGGCTGGTAATAATCGTAATAAGATACAAAATACTCAACCGCATTATGAGGGAAGAACTCTTTCATTTCGCCATAAAGCTGTGCAGCGAGTGTTTTGTTGTGTGCCATGATGATAGTTGGACGATTCAAATCATTAATAATATTGGCCATGGTGAAGGTTTTACCCGTTCCCGTAGCCCCTAATAATGTTTGATGCGCAAGCCCAGCCTCTAGGCCATCTTTTAATTGTGCTATTGCCGTTGGTTGGTCACCACTTGGCTGAAACTTAGAAACTAGTTGGAAATGGTCGCTCATGAATGACACTCCTTCATATATGACTCACTTAACCCATCAACTTCTTTGATAAACCATTTATAGGCAACCATTGCAGTGAATAAGTTACCAATCGCCGCACCAATAAATAAACCGGTTAAGCCTGCAATTTCGCTGCCTATATAAGCAAAAGGTACATAAAAAACAAACAGGCGTACTACACTTAAAATCAGTGCATTCATTGGTTTATGCAGAGCATTAAATGAAGAGTTAGATAAAATAATCACCCCTTGCAGGCCATAACTCAACGGCAAGATATAAATGAATAACTTAATCACATCCATTACCGCTTGCTCTTTACCAAATACATCAGCGATAAAGCCAGAGGTTAACAGCAGTAAAATATAAATAGCGAACTGCCAAATCATCACGAATTTCAAGGTTTTTGTGTAGGCTTCTTTAACACGCTCAAACTTACCTGCCCCAAAGTTTTGACTCACAAATGGCGGCAAGGTCATCGACAAAGCAAGCACCACAAGGCTTGCAATAGATTCAATGCGACTGCCTACACCAAACGCCGCTACCGCTTCAGGACCATGTTTAGCCACTAATGCTGTCATGACCGCCATGGCAATAGGTGTCAGCATATTTGCGCCAGCCGCAGGTAAACCAATTTTAAGAATTTTACGAATCGAGCTAAGCGGCGTTTGTACACCAGCATGCAAACTCAATAGACCATTTTTTACCGCAAGGATGTATAAAATGATAACGACAGCAACTGACCATGCAATAACACTAGCAATAGCTGCGCCTTGAATACCTAATGCCGGAACAGGTCCAAAACCAAAAATAAGTATAGGGTCTAAGATGGCATTAATCAGCCCTGCTCCACCCATAACAATGCTCGGTGTTTTGGTATCGCCACTGGCTCTAAGCACTGAGTTGCCAACCATAGGGGTAATTAGAAATACGCTGCCTAAGAACCACACACTCATATACTCATGAATAAGCGGTAAGACTAATTCGCCAGCACCCAATAACTTAAAGATCGGATCTATTAATAAATAACCTACTACAGATAAGCTAAACACCATCACCACCGATACCAACAACGACATGCTGGCATCAAAACGTGCTTCATCTAACTTATCACTACCAAGTGCTTTAGCTATCACCGCAGAGGTACCTATCCCTAAACCAATTGCAAGGCTAATAACAGTAAAAGTAACAGGAAAGGTAAAACTGACAGCGGCGAGAGGCTCTGTACCTAACAAACTAATGAAGAAGGTATCAACCAAATTAAACATCATTAGGGTGATCATGCCAAAGATCATAGGAATGGTCATTTTTTTCAAGGTTGGCAGAATGGGTGAGTTTAAAAGATCAGGTTTAGTTTTGCTCTGCGGTTTCACGCTCATGGGAATACTTTGCCTCTTTTTCTGAACCTGTAAGTTTAAAGCATCCTTCTCCTGCAAGCTATGCTTTATTAATAGAATCAAAATTCATACACAAAACTATTACTTTTGACGCTTTGACATAAAAATAACGACTAACCCTCATAAAAAACAATATAAAAACAAGTTTAATAGCTTTGTTACAATTAAAAGGCAGTATTCGCTGTTTTTTTACACAATAAATAGCACCATTTCATCGTCACGAATAAATTTACTCATCAATTCAGCAAGGCTTCAGATAAAAACACTAACACATTGATTTAAAATGAATTAAAAAAAGTGAATTAAATACTTGAAATTGCTGTAGCCCTCGAAAATCCTAGCACTATAGCTGTTCTTAAAGTTTAATAAACAGAGTTATCCACAGAAACCGTGGATAACTCTCTAGAAGCCGCAAATATAAAGGCTTTTAAGGCTAGCCTGAAACGCACAATACTATAAATAGCAAAGCATCTTGTTTTAACCCTTTTATAAGTTTAGTGAAAAGAAGGCGCAAAAAATGTTCTACAGCAACGTGAACTTAAGTATGACAATTAAAATACAAGGAAAGATTACAAGCTAAACATCTGATAAAAAGAACTAAAATTACCTTGTGTATAATTGAAGCCAACTAATTTTAGAATTTTCTATCAAAAATCGGGGAACCCTACCTTTACCCCATTAAGGAAATACACTAAAAAATATCAGGAGTGGGAACTGCCACGAAAAGAATTAGATCTATTTTTTGCCATCCGAAAAAAACATTACATAAATAGTGATTTCCTCGATTTGGTAAAGAATGACTTAGCAAAGAAACCTTTTTTATATTTTTAAAAAATGACTCAGCTCAAAAAGCATGCAAAAAAGTGATGCATTCGACATAGATCCCCCGCTGCTAAGCAAAAAATGTTGAGCTTTTCAGCTACATTTTGCTCAGATCGAACATAAAAACATCGAATAAGCTTCTTTTTTGAATTTATGAAGTTTTTATGTTGACACTTTGCAATGCTGTCATTAATATTTCGCCCCGTTGAAAGGCATGACGCTTCCCCCTTAGCTCAGTTGGTTAGAGCGACGGACTGTTAATCCGCAGGTCCCCCGTTCGAGTCGGGGAGGGGGAGCCAAGTTTTTCAATGATAAACGATTCCCCCTTAGCTCAGTTGGTTAGAGCGACGGACTGTTAATCCGCAGGTCCCCCGTTCGAGTCGGGGAGGGGGAGCCAAGTTTATGAATATGATTGTTCCCCCTTAGCTCAGTTGGTTAGAGCGACGGACTGTTAATCCGCAGGTCCCCCGTTCGAGTCGGGGAGGGGGAGCCAAATCATAGCACCACACTATTCTATTTTAGTTCCCCCTTAGCTCAGTTGGTTAGAGCGACGGACTGTTAATCCGCAGGTCCCCCGTTCGAGTCGGGGAGGGGGAGCCAACTCACAGAAAACAATCAAGTTTATCTACTACTATTCTTCGATTGTATTAGACTTTAAAGCACTTATAATCTACCCTACATTAAAGTTATTTCTAAAGTTATTTCTATTGCTTACGATAGATTACAATAACTTTAATAAAAGCGATCAATCATGGAATTGATTCCTTCCTTTCAGGCTTTTAAAAGAAAATAAACATGGCTGGCTTTAAAAAACTTATATTTATACAACTGATATCTTGGCTGCTGTTTGCTTTATTAGGTGGTTATTTTATTGCACTTAGTTTTGATAGTGCCGTCAGTGATGCTCAGCATAAAGCTCAACGCGTCGTTAACACATACATTAATTTACAAACAATAGAAGAGCTTTCACCTGATAAAATTAAACAAACCCTTGCCGATGGCAATACTTTTTCAAAGTTTGTTTTACGCAATAAGTCTGGTGAGGTGGTTACCATGGTTGAATCAAACCGTCCCCTGCCCTTGTTTGCTGAAATTGTAAATAACAGTTTAAATTCAATCCGTCCTCAATTTGCTGTTAATCAAGCATCCGATATAAAAGTTGAATTTACGATCAATGCTTATGACTTAGCCGAACTTTTACAACAATCTTTATTCGTCGTTATTTTGATCTCAGGCCTCATCGCCCTACTTCCTATTATTTATATGAAGAGTATGTTCAGCCGCCTTAATCGTAAAATTAGTACTACCGTTGCAGATATCGTAGATATTTATATTAATCAAAACCAAATTGATGATGGTCTAGAGCAAGCGATGGATGCTTCCCGCTTAAAAAGGCTGAGCAAAGATTTAATTCCATCATTCAATCGCCTATCACATTTCTTACAAACTAAGCATGATGATATTCAAAATAATGCCCTAAGCATTAAAAAAGAAGCGTATAAAGATGTAGTCACAAACCTTGGCAATCGAAATATGTTTGTTGAGTACTACGAAAAGCACATTGAAAACGCAGAAAAGAGCACCTTTGGCTCGCTTGCGATGGTTCGTTGTAGTGAACTGCAAGCCATTAACCAAACTAGAGGCTACCAAAAAGGTGATGAATACGTTAAAGGTGTAGCTGATATTATTAAGCATATCAGTGGCACATATACAGGTAGCCAGGTTTTTCGATTAAACAGCTCTGACTTTGCGGTGGTACTGCCTAATACTCCTCTTAAAGAAGCAGAACGCTTTGGTGATAATTTACAGTCTCGTTTTACACAGTATCAACAAAATCAAGAATTAAGCTCAGTTGCCAACACAGGTATTGTCGGTTACGAAAAAGGTAAGCCGCTTGGTGAGTTATTATCAATTGTTGATAATGCTATGAGTATGGCGCAATCAAAACAAGCAAATGCATGGCATGTGCAGCGCGAAACTGACTTAGTTAATAATGCTAGCGCAGGTTTTGGTAATCAAAACTGGCGCAAAGTAATTAATGAAGTGATCGAAACAAAACGTGTGCATTTGGTTATGCAAAACATCATGCCAATAGGTAAAAGTGTTAAGGCCTATGCAGAGATCCAAGTTCGTTTTAAAACAGCAGAAAACCAAATGCTGCCTACCGCCTCTTTCCTTGCTATGGCAGAGAAGCTTGATATGGCAATGGAGATTGATCGCTTAATTATCGACACCACTTTAGAAAAAATTAAAACCCGTAATTTCTCAGAAAAATTCTTTGGTATTAATGTTACGGCATCAAGTGCTCACAATGATCAGTTTGTGATCTGGCTTGAGCGCCGCCTACTGAAAGACAGTAACATCGCATCGAAGTTAGTGTTTGAAGTCAGTGAATTTGGTTTACAACAAAACATAAAAGCAAGTAAACGCTTTATCGATATGGTACACCGAGTAGGTGCACGTATTACTGTAGAACGCTTTGGTGTGGGGTTAACCTCATTTAAATTCTTTAGAGACTTAAAACCTGACTTTATCAAAATGGATGCAAGCTATACTCGCGGCCTCGAAGAAGATAAAAACAATCAATACTTCATGCGCTTAATGGTGGATTTAGCTCACCGCATTGGTGTGAGTGTATTTGCTGAAGGCGTAGAAAGCCAAGAAGAAAAACATATCATCGAAACACTTTGTTTAGATGGTGTGCAAGGCTATTACATCGAAAAGCCAAAAGATATATAAGCCCCTCTTTTAGGCCCAAAAAACCTTACTGTTTTTGGGCCTATTCCAGCTATTAACTTTGCTTTAACACTTTAATCGCAAACAGCTTTGTTAATTTTAGCTATTCGTCCCTCATGTGTTGTGTCGGCCCCCATAAAAAAGGATAATAGAGCCGTTTTTATTCTCGTGAGGCACGCATGACAGAGTATGTCTTGTTATTGATTGGCACTGTGCTAGTCAACAACTTCGTTTTAGTTCAATTTTTAGGTTTATGCCCGTTTATGGGTGTATCGGGTAAGTTAGATACCGCGATTGGTATGTCTTTAGCCACAACCTTTGTACTTACACTTGCCTCCGTGACCAGTTATCTGGTGAATCATTATATTTTGATCCCGCTGGATATCGAATTTTTGCGTACCATGAGTTTTATTTTGGTTATCGCTGTTGTCGTGCAATTTACCGAAATGGTGGTGAGAAAAACCAGCCCGACACTTTATCGCTTATTAGGGATTTTCTTACCACTTATCACCACTAACTGTGCTGTATTAGGTGTTGCCCTACTTAATATCAAAGAAGACCATTCATTCTTACAATCGGCTGTGTACGGCTTTGGTGCCGCAGTGGGCTTCTCTATGGTGTTAATACTGTTTGCCGCATTACGTGAGCGTTTAGCTGCGGCTGATGTCCCTGCTCCTTTTAAGGGTGCTTCAATTGCGATGATCACCGCAGGCCTTATGTCGATGGCCTTTATGGGTTTTACAGGATTAGTGAAGTTTTAATATGACCTTGTTTTATGCTTTGATAGCGTTAGGTTCATTAGCGCTAATATTTGGTTTAATTTTAGGTTTTGCCGCCGTTCGTTTTCGCGTTGAGAGCAACCCTATTGTTGACCAAATTGATACCATTTTACCGCAAACACAGTGTGGCCAATGTGGCTACCCTGGCTGTCGTCCCTATGCAGAAGCAATTGCCAATGGTGACGAAATAAATAAGTGCCCGCCAGGCGGCGAAGCCACGGTAAAAAAACTCGCTGATTTAATGGGTGTAGAAGCAAAACCGCTGGCTGGCGGTGAGCAAGCAGATCCTGTTAAAACTGTTGCCTATATTCGTGAAGATGAATGTATTGGCTGTACCAAATGTATTCAAGCCTGCCCTGTTGATGCCATCGTTGGCGCAACCCGCCAAATGCACACTGTATTAATTGATGAATGTACCGGTTGTGACTTATGTGTTGAACCATGCCCTGTAGACTGTATTGATATGCTGCCTGTAAAAGAAACTAAACAAACCTGGAAATGGCAATTAAACGCAATCCCTGTGACTCAGGTAGATTAGGAGCACAGATGGAAAAGTTAATAGATCAAATTAAACAAGGCAAAGTGTGGTCTATACCTGGGGGCATTCACCCACCGGGTCAAAAACTGCAATCAACAACACAAGCCATTGCAAGACTGCCACTACCAGACAAGCTCGTTGTTTCTCTAAAACAACATATTGGTGCTAACGGTAAACTTATTGTTGAAAAAGGCCAGCAGGTTCTAAAAGGCCAAGCATTAACTAAACCAAGCGGTAATTGGTCAGTGCCTGTGCACGCGCCAACATCAGGCTTGATCAGCGATATTTGCCCAATACCCTCTGCTCACCCGTCGGCGTTGCCTGAACTTAGCGTTATTATTGAACCTGATGGTGAAGATAACTGGTGCGAGCTTAACCCTGTAACTGATGCCAAAGCACTTTCCCATGATGAGCTTGTCGATATTATTCATCAAAGTGGTATTGCAGGTATGGGCGGCGCAGGTTTCCCAACCTATGTAAAAGCTGATACCCGTAAAGCCATTGAGTTTTTAATTGTTAATGCCGTCGAGTGTGAACCTTATATCACTGCTGATGACATGCTAATGCGCGAACATGCCGATGGCATAATTGCCGGTATTGAATTAATGCAGCAGCTGTTAAGTCCACAGCTGACAATTATTGGTATTGAAGATAATAAGCCCGATGCTATTGCTGCCATGGAACAAGCAGCACAACATAACGACAGAATAATAGTACAAACTGTACCAACGGTTTACCCCTCTGGCGGTGAAAAACAGCTAATTAAACTGCTAACGGGCAAAGAAGTCCCAAGTGGTAGTATTCCTGCCGATATTGGTATGTTGGTGCAAAATGTCGGTACTTTGTTTGCGGTAAATCAAGCCGTACATGAAGGTAAACCTCTTATAGAGCGTGTAGTAACGGTAACCGGTAACACCATTCATAAACAAGGTAATGTGTGGGCTTTACTAGGCACTGAAATTAAACATTTATTAGACTGCCAAGGCTTTTCTCCGGTTCCACAGCAACGTGTGGTTATGGGCGGTCCAATGATGGGCTTTACTTTACCAACCGTGCGTATTGGTGTGGTTAAAACGACTAACTGTATTTTAGCGCCAGATCACCAAGAGCTTGCTGAGCCGGGTGATGAAAAAGCCTGTATTCGTTGTAGTGCCTGTGCTGACGCCTGCCCTGCTTCTTTGTTACCTCAGCAATTACAATGGTTTGCTAAGTCTAAAGAATACGACAAACTCAACGAGCACAATTTATTCGATTGTATTGAATGTGGCGCCTGTGCTTATGTTTGCCCAAGCGAAATCCCCTTGGTGCAGTACTATCGTGTTGCTAAAGCTGAAATCAAAGAGCAGCAAGCAGAGCAAATCAAAGCAGAGCGAGCAAAAGAGCGTTTTGAAGCACGTAAAGAGCGCTTAGAGCGCGAACAAGAAGAGCGTCAAAACCGCCATAAACGTAAGCCGGCTGCTAAGTCAGATGGCGAAAAACAAAAAGTGGCCGATGCACTCGCGCGTGTTAAATCTAAATCTGATGATAAAGACAGTAAGTCGGCTGTCGCTGCAGCTATTGCCCGTGCGAAAGCGAAAAAGCAAGGTGCTGAGCTTGAGCCTGATAACTCTGAAGTAGCTAAAGAGCGTGCAGCGCGTAAAGAACAAGCACGTAAATACAAAGAGCAAAAAGCACTAGAGCAAGGTGAAGAAGGCGTCGATAAAGACGATAAAAAGTCTGCTGTTGCTGCCGCTATTGCCCGCGCTAAAGCGAAAAAAGCCGCACAAGCTACAGAAGAAAACGCTTCTGCTGAAACTGACGCTGCGCCAAAAGATGACAAAAAAGCTGCAGTTGCAGCTGCTATCGCTCGTGCTAAAGCGAAAAAAGCAGCGCAAGCTGCTGAGAATCAAACTGAAGCTGAAGAAGATAGCGCGCCAGTTGATGACAAAAAAGCTGCTGTTGCAGCTGCTATCGCCCGTGCTAAAGCCAAAAAAGCAGCTAAAGAGCAAGCGCAGAGTGATGACTCTTCACAGCAAACTAATGATTCAAGTGCTGAGGCAGATGCCCAGCCACAAGCTGACGCTCCTGAATCTAACGAAGATAAGAAAAAAGCCGCCGTTGCTGCCGCTATCGCTCGCGCCAAAGCGAAAAAAGCCGCTAAAGAGCAAGCACAGAGTGACGATTCTTCAGAGCAAATAAATGATTCAAATGATGAGGCTGATGCCAAGCCGCAGTCTGATGCTCCTGAATCTAGCGAAGATAAGAAAAAAGCCGCTGTTGCAGCTGCCATAGCTCGAGCCAAAGCGAAAAAAGCCGCTAAAGAGCAAGCACAGAGTGACGAACCATCAGAACAACTTGATGATTCAAGCGATACGGATGATTCAAAACCGCAGGTTGATGAACCTGAGTCTAGCGAAGATAAGAAAAAAGCAGCGGTCGCTCGTGCCATTGCAAGAGCTAAAGCGAAAAAGTTACAACAAGAAGGAAACGATAAGTCATGAAACTAACCATGGCGAGTTCGCCGCATAATCATAGCCATAAATCATTAAGCCGATTAATGATGACAGTGATTGCTGCGTGTATTCCAGGCTTAATCGCGCAAGTTTTCTTTTTTGGTAGCGCTGTTTTAATTCAGCTTGTTCTCGCGCTAATTACAGTTAGCGCCTGTGAAGCCGCTGTATTGATGCTTCGTAAACGCAAAGTTTGGCCAACACTCAGTGATGGTAGTGCGTGGTTAACAGGCGTATTACTGGCGTTGAGTATTCCGCCTTTAGCGCCTTGGTGGATTATCGTAATTGGCTGTTTGTTTGCAATTGTTATTGTAAAGCAGCTTTATGGCGGCCTTGGCTTTAATTTATTTAACCCTGCTATGGCAGCTTATGTATTACTACTTGTATCGTTTCCGGTGCAAATGACAAGCTGGTTACCTGTTAGTGATTTACTTGCATCTCCGATAAGCTTCTCACAGCAGCTGTCTGTTATTTTCAATGGCTTTACCAGCGCTGGTTTTAGTGTTGATCAATTACGTGTCGCGATTGATGGCACAACCATGGCAACGCCACTTGATACCGTTAAAACAGATGTCGCCCATCACCTAACGGTGGCTGAGAGCATGAGTAAGCCTCTTTTTAATGACTGGTTTGGTCTTGGTTGGGGCTGGGTTAACCTCGGTTTTTTAATCGGGGGGCTTTATTTATTAAAAGCTAAAATCATTAATTGGCATATCCCTGTTAGCTTTTTAGCCTCATTGGCCGTATGCAGTGGTATTGGTTATATTGCAGCTCCTGGCACAGAGCCAGGCGTGGTATTTCATTTATTCAGTGGTGCAACCATGTTAGGGGCATTCTTTATTGCTACCGATCCAGTTTCTGCATCAACAACGAATAGAGGCCGTTTAATTTACGGTGCGTTAATTGGTCTACTTGTTTACTTAATTCGTACTTTCGGTGGTTACCCTGATGCTGTGGCATTTAGTGTATTGCTGTTAAATATGGCGGTACCTTTAATTGATTACTACACGAAACCACGTACTTACGGCCATGGGGTGAAATAATGATCCTTTCCTCAATGACTAAAAACGGCGCTATTCTTACAGCATTTGCGCTCATTACCACAGGCACTGTGGCCCTGACTCATAGCCTAACTGCTGAGCGTATTGAAGAGCAAGAAAAGCAACAACTTGCAGAGCAACTTCAACAAGTACTTGATGCCCATCATTATGACAATCAACTATACAAAGATTGTGTTGTAATCACCGATGAGCGCCTTGGCCCACGCCCAGAGCAAGTTATTTATCGCGCTTACAAAGATAATAAGCCGTATGCTCTAGTGATGCGCCATGTAACACCAAGTGGTTATAGTGGCGATATCAACTTATTAACTGCGGTTTTTGCCAATGGTGAAATAGCGGGTGTTCGTGTCACTAAACACGAAGAAACACCGGGCCTTGGCGATAAAGTTGAGGTCAAAAAATCAGACTGGATCACCCTTTTCAAAGGCCAAAATGTACTGGGTGAAGATGATAGCCGCTGGGCTGTTAAAAAAGATGGTGGCCAATTTGATCAGTTTACTGGCGCAACCATTACACCGCGTGCCGTTGTCGGCTCAGTAAAACAAGCTGTGCTGTTTGCCCAAGCTGAATTTGATAACTTGTTTGCTGCGCCAAACATCTGTCAAGGAGCCAAGTAATGAGCCAAGTTAAAACTTTATTTAAAGATGGCATGTGGGCCAATAACCCTGCCCTTGTGCAGTTATTAGGCTTGTGCCCGCTACTTGCCGTTACCTCTACGATTACCAATGCATTAGGCCTAGGTTTAGCAACTTTATTGGTTCTGGTTGGTTCTAACGTCACCGTATCGATTGTGCGTAACTGGGTACCTAAAGATATTCGTATTCCTGTTTTTGTGATGATCATCGCAGGCTTTGTAACCATCGTGCAGCTAATGATGAATGCCTATACATTTGGCCTTTATCAATCACTGGGGATTTTTATTCCACTGATTGTTACCAACTGTGCCATTATCGGTCGCGCAGAAGCATTCGCTTCTAAAAATACCGTGCCACTTTCAGCCTTTGACGGCCTGATGATGGGGCTTGGCTTTATGTTAGTTTTAGTGGTGCTAGGGGCAATGCGAGAGCTTATTGGTCAAGGTACGCTATTTGATGGCGCCGATTTATTATTAGGGCCATGGGCTGCTGCACTTCGAATTGAAGTATTTAGTTTTGATAACCAATTTTTATTGGCAATTTTACCACCGGGTGCCTTTTTAGGGCTTGGTTTATTGATTGCTGCAAAAAATGTCATTGATACACAAATAAAATCTAAGCAAGTTGTTACTCCAGAAGCAGAAAAAGGCCCTAGAGCCCGAGTGACAAGTTTAACTTAAAGGAGAGCACGCACCGTCACTGCGTGCTTTACGCCACCATGAATAAAGAAAAGCGCTATGAGATCTTATCTCGTTTACGTGAGCAAAACCCGCACCCAGAAACAGAGCTTGAATACTCAAGCCCGTTTGAATTATTAGTTGCGGTTACCTTATCAGCACAAGCTACAGATGTGGGTGTTAATAAAGCAACCCGTAAGCTATTCCCTGTTGCTAACACGCCTCAAGCGATTCTTGATTTAGGCCTTGAAGGCCTTCGCGATTACATCAAGACCATTGGTTTGTTTAATTCTAAAGCCAATAATGTCTATAAAATGTGTGAGATTCTGGTCAATAAACATAACTCAGAAGTACCAGAGAATCGTGAAGCGCTCGAAGCATTACCGGGGGTTGGCAGAAAGACTGCAAATGTTGTTTTAAACTGTGCCTTTGGCTGGCCGACTATTGCTGTTGATACGCATATTTTCCGCGTATCTAACCGCACTAAGTTTGCTATGGGTAAAGATGTAGTTGCTGTAGAACAAAAATTAGAAAAAGTGGTACCTAAAGAATTTAAGGTCGATGTACACCACTGGTTAATCCTGCACGGTCGCTATGTATGTACTGCTCGTAAACCTAAGTGCGGCAGTTGTATTATCGAAGACTTATGTGAGTTTAAAGAAAAAACGGAATAGTTAAAGTCCTCTCTAAGCAAACAATCTAAAGGTGATGCTCTTCACCTTCCTCTATCACACCATAATCTCATTTTCTAAATGTGCCAAACACAGAGTTTGGCACATATAGTCTAGCCATTATCGCTGGTTTTGGCTCACCTGCTTTTTAATAAATTCTCGCGTATCTCTTAACAGCGCCACTCTTGCTGGTTCGTGAACATACATCATGTGACCGCCGTGATAATAGTGATAGTCAATTTTATCAGCGTATATACCGTGTCTATTTAAGGTGTATTCAGCATCAAAAAATGGCGTGACAATATCGTAATAACCAGAGGCGACCATTACTTTCATTTGTGGATTGCTGCGAAGCACATAAGATAAATCTGGCGCTGTATTGACGTATCTTGGCTCCCAGCCTTGTCCATCAGGCGCTGTGCGCCAGCGCCAGTTATCTGATAACTCAGGATCGCCTGGGTTTAGATATTTTCTTTTCCACTGTACGTTTAAATCTGTGCGCATGTATTTCATCAGTGCCGCTTTATATGCTGGCCCTATCACTTTTGACGCATCTTGCTTAGGAGCTGCTGTTAAATCGTCTCGTTCATCAAGCTTATAACGTCCATCAAGAAAGCCTACTGCGACGCCCTCATCACGCAATAACTCTTTAGCGAATCTAAAGGCATTAATGCGTAAATCAACCTGCTCAATATATTGTTTGCTTAGCCCTGTATAACGGTGCAGGCCGTCAACAATTTGCTTTCGGTCAGCTTTACTAAGGGCATTCCCCTTAAATAAGGCTGGTAGTAATTCATCAACTGCAAATTGTCGGCTCGCATCAATAAACGCTCCAAAATCTCCAGATGTGTCTACTTTTTTATGATACCAAGCGGTTGCAGCAAGTGTGGGTATGTAAGTGATATAAGAAATAATGTTGTCATCAACATAAGGGCTTGAACCTTGATAGTCTAAAGCTTGTGACACAAAAATAATGCCATTTACATTAATCAGGTGTTTATCCATAAGCACTTTAGAAACCGCAGCAGCTCGTGTTGTCCCATAGCTCTCCCCCAATAAAAATATTGGCGCATTCCAGCGATTTTCTTTTGTTAGCCACTGGGCAATAAAATCAGCGATAGAGGCTGCATCTTGATTTAAGCCCCAAAAGGCTTTGCTATCAGTGTCACCTAAAGCGCGCGAGTAACCTGTGCCAACAGGGTCCACAAACACCATATCAGTCACATCAAGTATCGTCTCAGGCGCATCTTTTAATTCGTAAGGAGCCATCCCTGGATGTGAAGCATCGCTTGGTACAACAACTCGTTTAGGACCATAGGCACCCATATGTAACCAATTAGACGATGAGCCTGGGCCACCATTCCAGATAAATGTGACTGGTCTGTTTTTGTTATCGCTTGCAGCTATATAATCAAACGAAAAGATAGCAGCAGTTGGCTCTTCGTTTTTGTTTAATAAATAAGTTTCACCGGCTACAGCTTTGTATTTCAGCCTTTTGTCATTAAAAGTACCTTTATGCTGGGTCACAAATTTAGCGGCTTCGGGTATCGACTGTTTACTGTTGTTTGAATTTGAGACTTCATCTGCATTAACCGCGTTTGTACAAAACGCAAACAATGTAGAGATGGCTACAGTTTTGAAATTGGCAACATACGCCATGTTTTATTCTCCCTCGCATGTTTATCTTTATTTTTATCTGTATCTGGCTTCAGTGGCTTTATCACTTATTGCCCAATTAACCGTGTACTTAAACGATTACTTTTACAGCAAGCACATGTAATTTCAACTATCTGCGATTAACATGTAAAAAGCTTATCCTGTCTCGGTACAAAAATATCAAAGTATTAATTTCACAAGCTTCCGTCCTTTCGTTATGCTGTTGAGTAATGTGAAATTTTTTTATATGAGTTGCTATGTTGCCTTTACTTCGTATCTTATTAATTGAGCAAGATCCTGCCACCTTAAAAGAGCTTTCAACGAACCTAGCAAAAACAATCCCCAATTTTGAGCGCAGTGATGTTGATATCGACATTATTGAGTGCATTGAGCTCAAGCAGGCGTTGAAATATGTAGAGGAAGATGGCGATATTCAAGCTGTGGTACTTAGTTGGGATGTACTGAATAATGGCGAGCGCACCTATAGCCGTTTTATCGAGCAATTAAAAGGCATACGCCTTGAGCTGCCTGTTTATGTTATTGGTGACGATACGAAAGGCTTGGAGATAGTTAACGAGTCAGAAGAAATTGAATCTTTCTTTTTCAAAGATGAGGTCATTTCAGACCCTGAAGCAATCTTGGGCTATATGATCAATGACTTTGATGATCGTTCAGAAACGCCATTTTGGACCGCCTACCGTCGTTATGTGGGTGAATCGAACGATTCATGGCACACACCTGGTCACAGTGGCGGTGCTAGCTTTAGAAATTCTCCGTATATTAAAGACTTTTATCAGTTTTATGGCCGTAACGTATTTGTTGGCGACCTGTCGGTTTCTGTCGACTCGCTTGGCTCACTGTCTGACAGCACCAACACCATAGGCCGCTCTCAAGAATCAGCTGCGGCGACATTTGAAGTAAAACATACCTACTTTGTTACCAATGGGTCATCCACTTCAAATAAGATTATTTTGCAAACTTTGCTGCGTAAAGGCGATAAGGTGATCATTGATCGAAACTGCCATAAATCAGTACATTACGGCATTTTGCAATCGGCTAGTTTACCTATTTACTTATCGAGTATTTTAAATCCTAAATATGGTATCTTCGCGCCCCCTTCATTGGCTGACATTAAGCAAGCGATTGAACAAAATAGCGATGCTAAATTACTGGTTTTAACTGGCTGTACCTACGATGGCCTGCTTAGCGATTTAAAACAAGTGGTTGAATTTGCACATCAGCACGGTATTAAAGTGTTTATCGACGAAGCGTGGTTTGCTTACTCGCTTTTCCACCCGAGTTTACGCCACTACTCAGCTATTAATGCTGGCGCAGACTATGTTACCCATTCGGCACATAAAGTGGTTTCAGCGTTCTCTCAGGCGTCTTACATTCATGTTAACGATCCTGATTTCGATGCCGATTTCTTCCGTGAGATCTACAGTATTTACGCCAGTACCTCGCCAAAATATCAGCTCATTGCTTCGCTGGATGTATGCCAGAAGCAATTAGAAATGGAAGGTTATAAATTACTGAATGCCCTGCTGAATCATGTTGCAGAGTTTAAGCAGCAAATGGCTTCACTGAAACATATTAAAGTGCTCGATAAGCAAGATTTCATGGACATATTCCCACATTTTAGTGGCGATAACATGGGTCACGATCCGCTGAAGACCCTTATCGATATTAGTGAGTTACCGTATTCATTAAAGGATATTCATAAATTCCTATTAGATGAAATTGGCCTTGAAATAGAAAAATATACACACAGCACCATTTTAGTTTTATTGACTCTTGGTGGCACACGCTCAAAAATCATACGTCTTTACAATGCATTGAAGAAACTCGATAGCGGTAAAGTAAAACTTGCCACTTCAATGAGACGCACACGCCTACCAGAGAATCTACCCGCTATTGACTTAGCCTGTATTCCTAGTGATGCATTTTATGGCGAACGTGAATCTGTGCCAATTAGCAAAAGTAACAACCGAATTTGTGCCGGGTTAGTGACGCCTTATCCTCCTGGAATCCCGCTTTTAGTGCCGGGGCAACATATCACTAATGAGCATATCGAATATCTTAAAGAGTTGGCGGGTCAGGGCCTGACAATTCAAGGGAGCTTTGATGGCGAAATTTATGTACTTAAAGGTAAAGTGAAAAGCTAAGGTTTCACTTATACCGCAAAAACCTCATTGTTATGCAGCAATCCCTATTTATTGCTGCATAACATCACCCTTTTCATATCAAACGCTTTGTCTCAATGCTACTGTGCATGCAATCGAAATAATTTATAATCCATTTTTAATAATTTTAATGCGCAGCGTTGTACCATGCTGCGTTATCGAAATTGTGCGAATTTAAAGACAAAAAAGAGGATGCTTATAATGCGCTTATTACACACAATGCTTCGCGTTGCTGATTTAGATAAATCAATTGAATTTTATACGCAGGTATTAGGTATGAAAGAGCTGCGCCGTGCAGACAACGAAGAGTACCGCTACACCCTTGCTT
The DNA here is from genome assembly GCF_040104395.1 of Pseudoalteromonas sp. BZA4. NCBI lineage: Bacteria > Pseudomonadati > Pseudomonadota > Gammaproteobacteria > Alteromonadales > Pseudoalteromonadaceae > Pseudoalteromonas > Pseudoalteromonas sp. BZA4. The sequence continues at coordinate 13,792 of NZ_JBECOT010000030.1, read as the reverse complement.
TTGTCGGTTATGGTGACGAAAAAGATTCGACCGTGCTTGAGCTTACTTATAACTGGGATACAGACAGCTATGATTTAGGTAATGCATACGGTCATATTGCTATCGAGTTTGATGATATTTATAAAGCCTGCGAAGACATTAAAGCTGCTGGCGGTAATGTGAGTCGTGAGCCGGGTCCTGTAAAAGGTGGCACAACTGAGATCGCATTTGTTAAAGACCCTGATGGTTATGCAATTGAGTTAATCCAGAAAAAAGATAACAACACTTTTTGATTCATACTGGCTATTTCAGCGGTTGCTGAGATAGCCAGTTTGCGAGTGCTTTTTCAAGTTCAGCAAAATTAATTGGCTTTGCGATATGGTCACTGATACCAATTTTTGCGCTATTTTCGATGTCGTCTTTCATAGCATTAGCACTAACCGCAATAATCGGCGTATCAAAATCTGGCCTTGCAAGTAAGTTTTCGCTGGCAGTTAATCCATCCATCACCGGCATTTGGATATCCATTAAAATCAGTGCGTAATCTTGTGTTAGGGTTTTCTAACAGGCAATTTGTCCGTTTTCTGCCAATTCATAATTTAGACCTAATTGAGTTAAATACTTAGTGATTACAATTTGGTTAATCGGGTTATCTTCAGCAATTAATATTGGCTTGTCGACGGCTTTAAAATCGAACTGAGTATCTTCATCTGATTGGTGTTCTTTTGCACTAGCGTCCTGTGGGTTTAGTGATTTAAAATTAACATTAATGGTAAACTCGGTACCTTTGCCAAGCTCACTGTCGATACCAATAGTACCTCCCATCAAATCAATCATCCCCTTACTGATGGCAAGCCCAAGACCGGTCCCTCCATATTCACGAGTAGTACTACTTTGCGCTTGAACAAAGGGATTAAACAGGGCCGTTATTTTATCTTCAGCGATACCAATGCCTGTATCTTTTACCGATATCACGACGGCTGTCTGGTGTTCATCTCGGCTTTGCAGAGTAAGCGAAAGAATTATCTCTCCTTGATTGGTAAACTTAACGGCGTTAGAGAGCAAGTTTATCAGCACTTGTTTAACACGTATTTCATCACATTCTACATTCAGCGAATGTAATGAGGAGACCTCAAGTCGGCAGCCAACCCCTTTGGCATCACAACTCGGTTTAAATAGTAAGATTAGGTCATGGCAAAGCGCGACTAAATCACATTGTCGCGACTCGAGCTCTATTTTATTGGCCTCTATTTTTGAAAAGTCGAGAATATCGTTAATCACGGTTAATAACACATCACTACAGTTATTAATTTGCCTTACAAACTCTGCTTGCTCTTGTGTTAGCGTGCTTTTATTGAGTAGCTGCAAAAAGCCCACAATACCATTCATCGGAGTACGTATTTCATGGCTCATATTGGCTAAGAATTGGCTTTTAACTTGCTCAGAGCGCTCAGCGCGAAGTTTTTCTAATTGCAATGAAGTAATTTGTATATCAATGGTATCAGCCATGCTGCTGAGGGAATCTGCAATATCTTTAAACTCTTGATAATGAAAATCGTCGGTATCTTGTTTGTAATTACCTAATGCATATTCTCGGCTAAGAGCAGTAATACGATTTAGTGGGTTATGGAGACGTGCCGTCAACCAACGCACTGAAATAAATGAAATAATAGAGAGTCCTACAATTAACAACCCTGCCAATATAGCCGTTTGCTTTACAGCGCTGGTGTAGGTGGTTTTTGCTTCATTAATTTGGAACTGTAAACTGGTTGGCTTACCTGCATAAAAAACATTACTGATTGAGGCCTGCCCCATTAATTTGCCGTTATCGCCAGCATCGCCCACGCTATATAAAATGTTATCTTGTGCAGTAATTTGTACCTGCTTACCTGCTTGATAAACCGGTTGTTCATTATGTATTGCAAGCCACTTTAACGCCTCTGATAAAGGCACAAAAGACACTAACACGCCCGTTTTGATTATTGGCTCACTAAGAGAATCTTGCTCATGTAACAACTTAGATGTAATTGCCAGTAAAGCATTTTGTTTTGCCTGTAGAGGTGCAAGTAACTCAGTGACTTGGGGGTTATCGATAATTTGAATTGTGTTTTGCTCTATTGATGTTTGAGCACTGTCGAGAATGCTTTTAGTAAGTTTATAATTCAAATTTAAAGAGGTAATAGGATAACCTTCAACTATAAAGCCTTGATTATCAATTACAATCGATGCTTTTATCTGTGGATTCTGGGCAACAAACTCCTGCAGTTGTACAAGCGCGAACTGTGAGTACACCACTTTATTGGGCAGTTCTGTAATCGCTTTAGTGCTACTAAGCAATTGGCTATTTTTCTCAAGCTTAAATAAGAGTTGTTCAAGGCTGGCCGCATTATTTCTAGCTTGCCATTGCAAACTCGTATTTGCTTGGTCAATTGAACTTAAATAGAATCGCCCTATCATCAAACCTGCAAGGATAAGTAGGGGAATAATGACCAGTAGTAATACACTGATAAATAAGGCTCGACTAAAGCGTGGACTACTCATTCATCCCCTTCATTGGCAATCGAACGCTCTGCCAACCCTTGCATAAAAAGCCCCGCTTGCTCAGCAGTTAAGGCACCACTGCCATAACGAATAAAGCCTTTATTTAATACTTCCCACACGATGATCATAGATGCGGTTGAAGGCATAGGTTTTGTGAATTGTATAGCATCAATTAAGGTTGATAACTCAGTGCCTTGTTGTGCTTTTAGATTATTTAACACATTAGTATTAACGGGGATATCTTGAAGTTTTTGCCAAACCAGTGTTTGGAATTTTTCCGCTTGAACCAATTTAGCAAATTTGATCAAGCTCTCTTTATTTGCGCCATTTAAGCCATCATTTGGAAATGCCAGCACAAAGGTTGAGTAGTAAGGCTGCATATACTCACCATTGAGTTTCGGTAATTGTTGTATTCCTAAATTATTACCCAATGCCTCTTCATACGTTTTTAATGCCCATGCACCATCAATGGTGAAAGCGGCTTGCTGTGCTTTAAATGCATTATTTGAGCAAGTGTAATCGCACTGCCTATCAACCAGATTTTGTTTATTTAAACCCCAAACAAATTTGAGAGCCGATTGCATTGCTGGTGTATTTAGCTGAACATGATTATCTACAATTAGGTCGCCATTAAAAGCCGATAAGAACGGGATAAACCAATACATTTCCATAAAACTCCACGTAACGAGTTTCACTTTTTCAGGTAATGTTGGTTGAATTTGGTATATATCCTGCCAATTTTCTATTGGTTGTTTAACAAACTGTTTATTATAAAAAAGTAACAAGTGATTCCCTTGAATGATAGGTATACCTAAGAGCTTATTGTTGAGCTTTGCAGTTTCTAAGGTTCGCTTGTCTGTGGTATCAGCTATGAGTGAGTCTGGAATGGTGCTGTAGTTGGCATATTTATCAAGGCCTAAGTGATCAGCGGGTACAATAACAACGTCTGTTGAGGTGCTGGTACTAGTATTTTGTACCAACCTTACCTTTAGCGCCTTTTGGTCAACCAATACAGAGTTAACAGTTAAACCGCTTTGCTCTGCAAACTCACTAAGCAATTGGTTAAAATGTTCATGCTTCATGGTATGGGCTAGGTTTATAGTTGCTGAATAGCAATCAAACGTCGCTAGTATCACCGCCAGCCAAAATACTCGCCACACGCTAATGTCTACTCAAAATGAATTAAAATTACTTTTTAGTTAAGCACATATGCCTTAAATTGCCCAGCCTAATCAAGGGTTTTCTTAAATCTAAATGCAGCCACAGCCAAGCCCAAAATAGTAAAAGCTAAAAGCCAAAGTAAGTCACTGCTCATACTTATTAAATTGACATCTTTTAGCACTACTGCGCGTATTAACCTTAGGTAATGCGTTGCGGGCAGGCACTCAGCAAGCCATTGCGCTGCCTTTGGCATACCTTCATAGGGAAATACAAAACCTGACAATAAAATAGAGGGTAACAGAATAAAGATTGTCATTTGCATTGCTTGAAGCTGGTTTTTAGCGATGGTCGAAAGTACTAAGCCAAGCACTAAACTGGCACATATAAAAGCAAAAGTTGCGATAACTAATGCGACTAAACCGCCACCAAAAGGAATGTGAAACAAGAGCTTACCCATACCTAATATAATAAATAACTGAATAAAACCAATGAAGATATAAGGCACCACTTTACCGATCATTAATTCAAGCGAGCTTAACGGTAAGGTGATTAAGAGCTCCATATTACCTCGCTCTTGCTCTTTAACAATGGCAGCAGAGGTAAACATAATCATCGTCATGGTTAAAATAACAGCAGCTAAACCTGGCACAATATTCACTGCAGAGCGTTGCTCTGGGTTATAAAATAAGGTCGTCTCAAAGGTTGGGTAAGTTCTATTCGCAGGCTTATCGAGAAGCTCTGCAAGCGGCATATTGCGCAGCGATTTTATGCTCGACGCTACCATTGTATCTGAGCCGTCAACTAACCAATGCGCAATTGGCCTAACTAACGACTCATTACTGCCATCAGGCAAACCAAAACCAACTGTTGGGTGCTGAGCAAGTCGGTTTGCCACATCGTGGGGTATAAACAGCACAGCACGCACTTTCGCACTGGCGATTGCTGTTTTTGCCTGTTCAATACTGCCGTAATAATCCGTCACTTTAACCACATTTGTCGCCGATACTGTTTGTACTAAAATGCGACTGAGCGCAGTTTGACTATGATCGACCACTGCAACAGGAATATCTTTAACGTTGGTGTTAATAGCGTAACCAAATAGAATCAGTTGGATAAGGGGGATCATCACCACCATCGCAAAGGTCATTCTATCGCGGCGTAATTGTAATAATTCTTTGCTTACAATTGCTTTTATGCGGCTTAATGAAGTCATAATACTCATTGTCTGCCCAGCCCTGTACAGGTGACAAACACGTCCTCAAGGCTTGGACGCACACTATTTACTTGCCATGTATCCTGGCAGAATGATTGCTGTTTTATGAACTCAACGGGGTCTTGAACATCTTTTTTTACTAATACTCGCAGCTGTGCACCTAATTGAGTGGCTGAGATAACATGGTCGATTGTTGCTAGCTGTTTTTTTAATTCTCTGGTTTGCGCCCCTGCGATTTCAACAACATGAGCGTGCATGTCTGTCATTAATTGCTTTGGAGAGCCATCCGCGCGTTTAATACCAGATTCTAAAATGGCTAAACGATGACAACGCTCAGCTTCATCCATGTAATGGGTGGTGACTAATATCGTGGTACCGGCATTACTTAAATCAAACAGTGTTTCCCAAAAGTCACGGCGATTTTGTGGATCTACAGCCGATGTTGGTTCATCAAGAAATAAAATTTTCGGTTTATTAATCACTGCAGCAGCCAATGCTAAGCGCTGCCGTTGGCCTCCACTCATACTTCCGGCCATTTGATCAACTCTTTGATCAAGACCATAGGTATGGAGCAATTCGTCAATTCTTTGTTGTTTTTGCTGCTTTTTAAAAGGGTAAAGCGCCGCCATGAACTTTAGGTTTTCAAGTACAGTCAAGTCACTATAAAGTGAAAACTTTTGCGTCATATAACCAAGTTGCGTTCTGAGCTTTTCAGCATCTTTTGGCAGACTTAAGCCAAGCACGTTGATATCACCTGAGGTTGGCTTCAATAACCCCGTAAGCATACGGATTGCTGTCGTTTTACCACAGCCATTAGGGCCCAAAAAGCCATAAATTTGCCCTTGCTCCACGTCTAGATCAAGGTTATCAATCGCTTTTAAATCGCCAAATTGTTTTACCAAACCTTTGGCATGGATCACCGATTCAGTCATGGCATAATCACTTGAGCAGGTACGCCTGTCGGTAAATTATTTTCACTTACCGGTAGTGTTACCTCAGCAAGATACATTAATCTCGCACGCTCTTCCTGATTAAGGGCATAAAAAGGCGTGAACGCAGGCTCTGAGGCAATCCAGGTCAGTTCACCCTGTATATCTTTATCTATGCCATCGACACGAACCGTAAGTGTCATGCCCTGATTGAGCTTGGCACGATATGGTTCAGGGATATATACGCGAGCGTAAGGTGCGCTGTTTGCTTGAATAATAACGACAGGGCTGCCTTTAGTAACTCGCTCACCTACGTGCCAAGGTAAATTATCGACCCTGCCAGCACGCATCGCTTTAATTGTCAGATCTGAGAGGTATTTTTGCTGTACTTTTAGTTCTGCTTCTGCCGCCTGAACTTGCGCTTTCGCACTATTAATATCTTCAACGCGAGAACCATTTGTTAACTCATTTAAGTTCTGCTTTGCTGATTCTAAATTAGCAAAAGTCTCATCTCGTGCAGCGGTAGCACTATCTAAGGTTTCTTGGCTTGCGAGTTTATCCTTAACTAAGGTTTTTGCACGGCGAAAATTAGCTTCGCTTTGCGTATATGCAGCATTAGCTGCTGCTACTTTGGCTGATGCGGCAGCAACTTCTTCGGGGCGAGCACCATTCAAGGTTTTTTCAAGAAATGCAGTGGCTTGAGCTAATTGAGCTTGTGCTTTAGCAACAATCGCTTGTTGTAGTTCAGCATCGAACTTTGCAATCACCTGCCCTTTTTCGACCAACTGGCCTGCTGAGACGGGTAAATCGATCAGTATTTCGTTAGTCGTTGCAGGATGGATCACACGCTCACGCTCAAGCGTTCCTAGCGCTACTCCCTCATTTGAGTCTGAGCAAGCAGTAATGACTAAAGAAATTAGAATGAATACAACACGTTTAGCTAACATTTTAATTTCCTTATGGTTAGCTGATGAGTTGCTAAATACTATAAAGTAATAAAATGATCAGTAAAAGTGTTCAATTGGAATTAAAGTTTTAGAAATTTATGGAGTCTATATCGTAAAGATATATGGAGAATAAGAAATATTAAGTTGAAAAATCTTAGTTCTATTTGAAATGATATATAGATAGTCTTTCCAACACATCAACTTACTTAAAGTAAGTGGCGTCCCCAAGAGATTTGTACTCTTGATAACGTCGTGCATAGATTGCGCGGTGTTCATCGCCCCACTACACATAAGCAACTTGAATAAGTGGCGTCCCCAAGGGGATTCGAACCCCTGTTACCGCCGTGAAAGGGCGGTGTCCTAGGCCTCTAGACGATGGGGACGCAGAAATTGGTTTGCAAATCACTGATATGCTATTTCTGCGTAAGATGAGACCGAGCCTGCGAGGCGAATGGCCTTAGCTTAAACAGAAAGTTTCTGTGTCACTAGGACAACTGAATAGTTAAACTCGATTCAGACGAGCTCTTAACAACACAACACTTAAAGTAAGTGGCGTCCCCAAGGGGATTCGAACCCCTGTTACCGCCGTGAAAGGGCGGTGTCCTAGGCCTCTAGACGATGGGGACACATAATGTGTCACTAGGACAACTGAATAGTTAGACTCGATTCAGACGAGCTCTTAATAACACAACACTTAAAGTAAGTGGCGTCCCCAAGAGATTCGTACTCTTGATAACGTCGTGCATAGATTGCGCGGTGTTCACCGCCCTACTACACATAACCTACTTAGATAAGTGGCGTCCCCAAGGGGATTCGAACCCCTGTTACCGCCGTGAAAGGGCGGTGTCCTAGGCCTCTAGACGATGGGGACACATAATGTGTCACTAGGACATTAAATGATAGTTTGACTCATATCGGAGTTAAGGTTACTAAAATAACATGTAAGTACTCGAGACCAACATATTTATTCTCTTGGCAATTGCTCACTTACTAAGAGTAAGTGGCGTCCCCAAGGGGATTCGAACCCCTGTTACCGCCGTGAAAGGGCGGTGTCCTAGGCCTCTAGACGATGGGGACGCAGAAAACTGCAACCCTAGGACAAACACTATGCAAATCTGGTGGAGCTATGCGGGATCGAACCGCAGACCTCTTCGCTGCCAGCGAAGCGCTCTCCCAGCTGAGCTATAGCCCCGACTTGCATACACACCACCAATTAATGTTGGTTGTGTATCGCTGAGTGCGGGGCGCATTCTATGCAGCCCCCCAAATAAAGTCAACAGTTTTTTATCTAAGTTTATTTAAATGATTTAAATTTCAACAAGCTGACTAAATATCAATCCGTTGCGGAGGTATTTTATACAAAGTGCTATCAAATTAGCTATTTTGGGCTAATTGCATCGCTGGTTTGTTATCAATGACTCTCTGCTTTTGAGTTTACTCTCTAAAAAAAGGTATACATTTATATGCAAAATAAAATTCGTTATTTAAAGCTTTAAATAAAACGACTTTCCCCTTCCCTGCTTTGTTTTAATAGTGCTAACTAGAATGCAATTAACTGATACAAATTTATCGGTATGAAAAAACTGTTTTAAAAATTTACTGTATTCATATCATTTGGAATGATTTACCTAGGTCATAAAGCTATAGATCCAAGTCTAAATATAAGCTTATGAATATAAATTGCATATTTGTTCGCCAAAAAATGCTTAAATGCCATGCCATTGTTTATAAAAGCTGCATCTAACACATTTTTACTCATTCAAGTGTTGACACATTTACAACTCTATCTATAATAGCGCCCCACAACAACGCAGCAATGAGTTGTTTTAGATATGGGTCGTTAGCTCAGTTGGGAGAGCATCGCCCTTACAAGGCGAGGGTCACTGGTTCAAGTCCAGTACGACCCACCATTATTCCCTAATGGTGTTCATATCTAAATTCTTAATGGGTCGTTAGCTCAGTTGGGAGAGCATCGCCCTTACAAGGCGAGGGTCACTGGTTCAAGTCCAGTACGACCCACCATTTACTTTCTCTTTATAAAGAAAGTTTTGGTGGTCCTTCCATTAAGAAGATATGCTGTATGTAATATGGGTCGTTAGCTCAGTTGGGAGAGCATCGCCCTTACAAGGCGAGGGTCACTGGTTCAAGTCCAGTACGACCCACCATTTTAAAATGGTGTTTCATATTACAAAAATCTAAATGGGTCGTTAGCTCAGTTGGGAGAGCATCGCCCTTACAAGGCGAGGGTCACTGGTTCAAGTCCAGTACGACCCACCATTAAACAAACTTTGATGGTGTTTTCATTTAGATTATTCTTCGCGGGTCGTTAGCTCAGTTGGGAGAGCATCGCCCTTACAAGGCGAGGGTCACTGGTTCAAGTCCAGTACGACCCACCATTTACTTTTTAAAGCAAAAAGTTAAAAATGGTAGCGAAGAAAAAGATTATATGGGTCGTTAGCTCAGTTGGGAGAGCATCGCCCTTACAAGGCGAGGGTCACTGGTTCAAGTCCAGTACGACCCACCATTACTTTTTGAAGCAGAGAGCATCGCAACTCTTTACAACGAAAAGGCTCGGTGGTTAAGTTCAGTAAAACCAACCATTTAATCTAAAACAAAATTTATATGTGGGTCGTTAGCTCAGTTGGGAGAGCATCGCCCTTACAAGGCGAGGGTCACTGGTTCAAGTCCAGTACGACCCACCACATATAAATACTTCATTAAATACTTTCTTTAAAGCTTCCTTGTTTTATCTCTAGTTTTCAAAAGCATCGCCACCCTTTACAAAACATAGGCTCGATGATTCAGGTCCAGTACGACCCACCACATATAACAACCGCTTCTACTTGATCTGACTCCATAAAAGTAGACACCTTTTTGGAGTCAGTAATCATGAAAGTAAAACCATATCGTAAACATTCACTCGAATTTAAAATAAAAGTCGTTCAAGAGTCGTTAGACACCACAGATACAGTTAAGATGGTCGCTAATAAATACGGTATTCATCCTGACATGCTATCAAGTTGGAGAAGTCACATGACCTCGAAGAAGAAAACAGCAAAGCCATTAAAGAACCAAGGCCCAGAAAAGTCATACACAGATTTAGAGCGCCAAATTCGCAAACTTGAGAAGCAACTCGAAGATGCTCAGTTGGAGAATGACGTTTTAAAAAAGGCGAAGGTCTACTTCGACAGCCTAAAAGAATAAGGTTCGAATATATCCACAAGGTCACAGATGCCAAACGCACAGTGAAGAAGTTGTGCAGTTGGTTATCTGTGTCGCCAGCTGGGTATTATAAATGGTTAAAGCAATTACCTAGCACACGCCAGAAAGAGAACAGTTCGTTACTTAAGTTTCTAAAGCATATTAGCGACCAGGAGCACTGTATCCCGGGCTATAGAAAGCTTTGGGAAGCAGCGGTAGCGCATGGCTTTGATTGTAGTAAAGGACGTGTGCAGAGGCTATTACAAAGCGTTGGCTATCGTTCAAAGTCAGGTAAGAGGCGCTATACAAGCCGCGCGAAGAAAGAAGGTACAATCAAAGCGAGTAACTTACTACGACGCCAGTTTAAAGTTGATACAGCAAATACCGTGTGGGTTTCAGATATCACTCAAGTACGCTGTAAAGATGGTTGGCAGTATTTATGCGTCATCCTTGACTTGTACTCTCGTAAGGTTGTTGGCTGGGTAACAAGCCGGATAAACAACGCCGAGTTAGTTATTAAAACACTGAGAAAAGCATGGTCAGCACGCCAACCTGATGGTTCGAATTTGCTCTTTCATTCAGACCAAGGAGCCCAGTATGTCGCAAAGGAAACAGTGAAGTGGTTAACTAATAGAGGTGTCACAGTGAGTATGTCTAGAAAAGGCAACTGCTGGGATAACGCATGCTCAGAAAGCTTCTTCGCGCAGTATAAAAAGGAGTGGATAAAGAATTTAAATGAACTGAGTCGTAGTGAAATGACAACACAAACGTATTTTTATATTGAAAAATACTACAACTCAGTAAGAAGGCATGGCACCCTAGGCTATAAAAGTCCCATGCAATACGAACAAGTTAATTAAACCCCGTGTCTACTTTATCGGGGTCAGATCAAAAAACTGATAGCTGATAGCTGACAGCTGATGGCTGAAAGCTTTTCAGGCATAAAAAACCCTAACCAATTGGCTAGGGTTAAAAAGTGGTACCAGTAGGCGGACTTTTACTTATTCCAGTGCCACGCCCTGCGTGGCGCTCAAGTCCGCTAACTACTTTTCAGGCATAAAAAAACCCCAGCAAAACTGCTGGGGTCATAAAAGTGGTACCAGTAGGCGGACTTGAACCGCCACGCCCGAAGGCAACGGATTTTGAATCCGTCATGTCTACCAATTCCATCATACTGGCTTCATTTTTCTTTAACCTTCTAAACACGAGAAGATAAAGAAAAACCACTTTAGAGCAAGAGCTTTTTTAACTGCTTTTGTCTCTATGCCAAGCATTATACAAAGAATGGGTAAGGCAGCAAGCGTTTTGTGCGGCGTCACTGATCAACCGCACAATAATTAAACAAGTTGTTAACTTTAGAGTTTTGGCATCATTCGCGAAACAATCGCCTGACAATCGATATCATGACTCAGGCAGCCGTACTGACTAAACCCTGCACTACTTAAACGACTTTTTACAAACGCATCGGCAATAAGTGGCTCGCCAAATTGTAGTAGTGTTGCTGCTTGCCAAAGTAGCGCGAGCTTTTCAATTATACGCCGAGCATGCATTTCAAGGTTTGCAGTATCTGTAAGCATACCTTTAAGCTCATCGAGCTTTATCGCAAAATCGGGGTGCAAACTGCGCGCTTTTTCAAGTTCATTGATAAGCACCTCAAGTGACTCAGGCTCACGACTGAACACGCGTAAAAGATCAAGGCATTGCACATTACCAGAGCCTTCCCAGATAGAGTTAACCGGTGCTTCTTTATAAAGTCGGCTGGTAATGTTGTCTTGAACATAACCCACGCCACCAATACATTCCATAGCCTCATAAGTGTGCTGCACTGCACGCTTACAGATCCAATATTTACCGATTGCTGTGGAGCTACGTATTAATGCCACTTCATTGCTATCATTTTGGTTATCAAGGGCATTGGCAATACGCATTGAAATGGCTAGTGCAGCCTCTGCTTCGATAGCTAAATCTGCCAATACATTGAGCATGAGTGGCTGTTGATGCAAGTTTCTACCAAACACACTACGCCCAGCGGTATGCCAAATTGCCTCTTTTACTGCTTGTAACATCAGCGAGCTTGAACCCAACATGCAGTCATAACGAGTTAGAGCAACCATTTGAATAATAGTGGCAATGCCTCGTCCCGGCTCGCCGAGTAACCAGCCATGCGCGCCTCTGAATTCAATTTCAGAACTCGCATTTGATTGATTACCTAATTTACTTTTTAAGCGCTGAATATACATGGCATTTTTCTCGCCAGTTTCGAGCCAGCGCGGCACTAAAAAGCAAGATAACTGCTTGTCATCGGTATTAGCGAGTACCAAAAAGGCGTCGCTCATAGGCGCTGAGCAAAACCATTTGTGGCCGGTTAAAGCATATAATTGCCCTGCACCACTTTCATTGATGGCGTCTGCTTTAGTGGTATTAGCCCGAACATCAGAGCCGCCCTGTTTTTCGGTCATCGCCATACCTATGGTGACACCTTTTTTCTCTGTCCAAGGCTTATTGTCAGAATCGTAATGATTTGCCAGTATTTTAGGTAGCCACATAGCCGCTACATTTTCTTGACTCGCAATGGCAGGCACACTAGCAAACGTCATGGTTAATGGGCAACCAGAGCCCGAATCAGCATGATTGTGTAGCACCGCCATTACCGCTCTTACAACATGGCTACCGGCTTTCTTTTGCTGCCAAGGCAAAGCGCAGTGCCCTTGCTCTATAGCATGCTGCATTAGCTGATGGTAACTTGGATGATAATCAACTTGGTCTATGCGTTCGCCAAAGCGGCTGTGAGTTGTTAATTCGGGTAAGTGTTTGTTTGCTAAGAACCCAGCTTGCAGTAATACACCTCCCACTTGCTCCCCAAACGCCGTTAAATGCGCAGTTCCCCATTCCCCAGCAAAACGATTTTGCCAGTATTGAAGTACCCTGTCGGCCTCATAGGCGTTGTAGTTTTCAAGTGGTTTGGGTTGATTAAATACTTGGTGAGTTTCGCTTTGAGAAACGGCCATAACTGTGTGCTCATTTTTATTATTTTCTCAACTATAGCAGGTCAGACCTGTTTGTCGACTTGCTAAACGGCCGTTAAGTATTTCTTGTTTGCGAAGGACTTTGCTAAACTACTGCGCAATTTAATTGGACGAGATTGTTTATGTCAGCTGAGTTTCCACGTGCCGGTTTCTGGCGCCGCTTTGCCTCTTTAATCTACGATACCTTGGTTATCATTGCCTTTGCGATGCTGACAACCGTACTGTATTTATTAGCTGTTCAAGGGCTAATTTCTTTAGACTTACTAAGTATTGGTGACGCTGAAGATGTATCTGCTTTCATTCAAAACTCGCCATTACTGTATGGCATTCGCAGTGTGTTATTAGTGATAGTGAGTGTTAGTTTCTTTAGCTATTTTTGGGCTAAGAGCGGCCAAACAATTGGTATGCGCGCATGGCGTTTAAAGGTGCAAACTCTCGATGGTCATTTAATTAGCTGGCATCAAGGCGCACTTAGAGCCATTACTGCACTATTAGGTTTAGGTAACTTAGTGGTGTTGGTCGATTTTAAAAATAAGCGTGCCTTACAAGATTACATCGCAAAAACAGAAATAATCACCCTCACCAAAGAAGAAAATAAACGTATTTATCGCTCACTTGATTAAGTGATTAAGCAATACAGCAAGCACAAAAAAGCGTGGCTCAAACCATAATGCTTGTCAGTTAAGAACTGGCAAGCATTTTTTTTGGTTTCCGCTCTGGGTATCGACTAGGTCTCTTTTTCACACACCTTGGATAATGTCTTTCTCTCCGCTCTGGCAGTACAAAGGTTTCAGC